>JAHZJA010001264.1 GCA_022601155.1 Deltaproteobacteria bacterium
ATGCGGTCTCGGAGAGCTTCGACCACCTCCACGCTCGGGTCGGCGCGGCCGATCGTCACCGGCTCGACGCCCACGCCGACAAGATTCGGCAGCTCGAGACCCAGCTGGGCGGCGGCATCCCCTTGCCGGCCTGCGACACCCCCTCTTTGGGCTCACTGGGCGGCTACGACCCCATGACCAGCTCCGACCGGGGCTGCGACGTGGTCGCTCCCCAGATGATCGACCTCGCCGTGATGGCACTGGCGTGCGACATGACGCGCGCAGCCACGATTCAGTTCGCGATCGGGCACGGCCCCGAGTTCGAGTGGCTGGGGCAGAACATCCCCGGCAACTACAACGGCTGGCACGAGATGATTCACGTGGCCCGCAACAACCCCGACGGGCGACCGGCGATGATCGCCGCCATGCGCTGGTACACCGAGATGTTCACGTACCTGCTGCAGCAGCTAGCCTCGATCCCCGAGGGCGACGGCACCATGCTCGACAACACGTTGGTGGTGTGGCTGAGCGAGTTCGGCGATGGCGACGGTCACAACTCCATCAACCTGCCCACCGTGCTGGCGGGCAATGTGTGCGGCCGGGTGAACACTGGCCAACACCTCGACCACACCGGTCGGGCGATCGGTGACCTCAACACCACCATCTTGCACGCCTTCGGCTACGACGACCCCACCTTCGGGTTCATCGACGAGCTGTGGAACGGTCCGACCGTGACGGGGCCGCTGTCCGGCGTGCTGCTGTAGCCCAGCGCGCTGGCGTATTTGGCCTCACACCGCCGCGGCGGCCTCGGCCGAGACCTCGGCGATCTCCCCCCGGAGCCAGCGGTGCCCCGGGTCCTCCGAGAATCGCTCGTGCCAGATCATCACGATCGCGTGTTCGGGCAGTGGTAGCGGCGGGGGCAAGACCACCAGCGGTGTCCCCGGTGGAAGCAACGAGCGCAAGGCCGTGGGTGCGGTCAGCACCAGATCACTGCGGGCGATGATCGCAGGCGCCGAGTAGAAGTGGGGCACCCGCAGCGCGATGCGTCGCTGCAGGCCCTCGTTGGCCAAGATGCGGTCGACCATGCCCTGCCCCTCTCCCATCGGGGAGACCAGCGCGTGGGACAGACCGAGGTAGCTCGCCAGACTCAGCGGCTTGGCCTTGGGGCCCGTCTTGTTGTCCTCGCGTCGCTTGCCCAGCGCCGGATGGTCGGCCCGTAAGAAGCAGCTCAATCCATCGGTCAGCAACACGCGCTGCCGAATGCCCCCGGCCCCCGACGACGGAGGCTCGGCCGCCGCCCCGCGTGGCACCCCGACGATCGCGATGTCGACGTCGCCGGTCTCGAGCTGGTCGTGGAGCACGTGCGAGGCAGGCAAGACCCGCATCGTCAGGTCCACGCCCGGGGCACGTCGGCGCAGCCGCTCGAGCAACCCGGGCAGCGCCAGCACATCGAACAGGTCGGGGGACACGATTCGAAATCCGCGGCGCACGGTCGCCGGCTCGAAGTCTTGCGACGACAGCAAGGCCCGCGAGAGGGTGACCAGCCCGCTGCGCAACGGAACGATGAGCGCCTCGGCGCGGGGCGTCAGCACCATCCCGCCCTTGCCCCGCACCAACAGCGGATCACCGAGCAACTCCCGGAGCTTGCGCAGTGTGTGGCTCATCGCCGATTGCGTCACGCCAGCCCGGTGTGCCGCCCGGGTGACGCTCCGCTCGCGGGCCAGAGCGTCGAACGCCACCACGAGGTTTAGATCGATCCCGTGCAGAGCCTCGGCCGAAGCGACGGCACTCGAGCCAGAATGACTGTCGCTCATGCGTTTATGAAATCAAATCACTGGGCTCATGTCTACTCGGACGCCATGGTGAAGCCACACCATGACCACCGACACCAAGAACCTCGTCATCTTCGGCGCCACCCGGGGCACCGGACGTCGCCTCCTCGACCTCGCCCTCGCCATGGGCCACCGCGTGACGGCGCTCGTTCGCGACCCCACCCGCCTGGACCTCCAGCACCCCAACCTTCGCGTCCTGACCGGTGACGCTACCGACTCCGACGACGTCATGCGAGCTGTGACGGGCCAGGATGCGGTGTTGTGCGCCCTCGGGGCACCCGCTCTGCGCAAGACCTCGCTGCGTGCCGACAGTGCGCGCCTCATCGTGCGGGCGATGGAGACGCTGGGTGTGCGGCGCCTGGTGAGCCTGTCGGTGCTGGGCGTCGGCAGCAGCCATCAGCTCCTGCCCTGGCACCTCAAGTACCTGATCTTCCCCCTGTACCTGCGCAAGGCGGTGGCCGATCACGAGCGCCAAGAAGCCTACATCCGAGAAAGCGCCGTCTCGTGGACGATCGTTCGGCCGCCCACGCTGACCGATGGCGAGCCCACAGGCGACTACCGACACGGCTTCGCCGACGATGATCGGACACTCGAGCTGAAGGTCTCACGCGCTGATGTGGCCAACTTCATGATGCAGCAACTCGATGACTCGACCTACATTCGTGCGACACCTGGCATCTCCTATTGACAAGCACGGCCGCGGAGTCAGCGAGGCGAAGTGCCCCAAGACGGTCCGCCGCAGGCTCACCCCCACCACGCCGACCTGGGCGCTGGAACACCGATCGGTTTGAATGCGCCGCCCGAGGTGCCGGGGGGGCGACTTCCTCAATGGCAACGAGGCGAGCTCGAACCATCCGCCAAGCAGCCAGGCGTGCATCGAGGTGTGGAATCAAACCGATGGGTGCTCTAGGCTGCCGCCTCGCTCACATGTCCGAACGCCGCCCGCTTGCCACCCTCGACGTCGAGACGGTTCGCTTCTCGCTCGAACGAAGCCTCGCCGCCATCCTCGACGCCGAGCCGGGCTTCGCCCTGCATCGCAAGTCACAGGTACCCCGCGACCCCGCGACGATCCGCCGCCGACTGCTCGCGCAGGCGTTGCGGCTGACGGAGTCGATGGCCGCCACCGCGTACGCCCAGGCCCACGAGGCCGCCAACATGCTGGGCGTGAAGGGAACCATCGAGCTGTATCAGAGCTCGGGGCGGGAGAACGCGGCGCTGCACCTGGTGGAGACGCCGATCCTCCTGGAGATTCAAGGGCGGATGCTCAGCCTCGTCGATGACGGCGCCGCGGTGGCGTTGTTCGGCCACGAGCTGGGGCACTACCTGGCGCACGGGCCGTGGCACGAGCTGGGCGCGACGGCGCTGGCCGGGGCGGCGCTGGCCCAGCAAGGATTGCTGAGCGCCCGGGGAGTGCTGGCGGCAGGACAGCTGGTGGTCGCACGCGAGATCACGGCCGACCGGGTCGGACTGCTCGCCGCCCAAGACCTCGATGCCGCGCTACGCCTAGAGATGGCGGCGACCACCGGGTTGTCGGGGAGCGCGCTGAGCTGGGACACCAAGGCGTACCTCGAGCAGTGCACCGAGCTGATGGAGCAGACGCTGGCCGAGGGCGACGCCGCGATGGCCACCACGCACCCCGAGCACAGCCTGCGTGCGTGGGCAGTGGGTCTGTTCTGGGAGACGGCCGAGTTCCAGACGCTGACCGGTCGCGGCCCTGGCACCCGCACCCTGGCCGACGTGGATGCTCGCATCACGCAGGCCCTGGGCAACGCGCCGCTCGAGCTGGGGTACGACGCCCGCGATCAACCGCCTGCCTTCCTGGCCGAGTGCGCCCTCGCGGGATCGGTGTTGGTGGCCCACGCCGACGGGGAGGTGGCCCCCGAGGAGCTCGATGCGATCGAGGACGCGTTCGCCGACCGCGTGCCCGGCTGGGCCGAGCTGCTCGATCCCCAGGTGGCGCGCGAGCGGTTCCACGAGACAGGTGGCCTGGTGCGGGCGGGGGGCCCCGACCTGGCGCGCTCGTTGTTCCTGCTGCTGTCGCATGTGATGGGGGCCGACGACGTCATCGATCCGCGCGAGGTGGAGATGGTGCTCGCCATCGGCGAAGCCCTGGGCCGAGGCGCCGAGTTCCGCCGCTGGATCGGGCCCATGGTGCGCGCCAATGGATCCACGCTCGACGTCGAGCAGCTACAGCCCGCGGCGGTCTCCTTGCCGGTCCGCCGCGACGAGGTCGACGACGCCCTCGAGGCGCTGAGCGAGTCGGTCGCCCGCCGTGGTGAGACCAAGATGACGCCGCGCCGATTGCTGCGGCTGGCGGGGGCCACGGCCGACGAGGCCGATGTCCGCGCTCGGCTCGAGGACGCGCTGTCCAAGCAGCAGATCGAGTGCGATCCGTCGCTGGTCCACGCGGGGGTGGACGACCTGGTGCTGCTGCGCTCCACCCGGCCGCCCGCCGAGCCCGACGCGGACGCCACCCCGCCGCTCGACGGCTCGCGGCAGACCTTGGTCGCGGGGCTCACCCGGCTGCGCGACGAGCTGGTCTCGGGCGACGGGCGCAGCCCCTCGGTGCGCCTGCGTCGGCTTCGCGCCGCCCGTACCTTCGATCTGCATCGCCTCGACGCCGTGCGGACCGGGGCGGCCGAGAGAGCGCTCGCGCTCATCACGGCGGGCAAGCGAGCCCGGCTGGTCACCGCCGATGATGCGGGTCGACACGATGCCGCCCACGCGTGCGCGCAAGATCTTCGACAGCTCGATCGCAGCCACGGCGACCGCCGCGAAGAGTCGGGGGCCAACGATCTGTACCTGGGCTACCCACTGGTGGTCGGCAACGTCGCCCCCCGGGGAGAGTCGGGCCCGGGCTATGGCGTGCGCGCGCCGCTGCTGTTGCACCCGGTGCACCTGGAGCGCGACGGACGGGGCACGCGGGGCTTCACCGCGGTGCCCCGCAAGGACGAGGAACCCCTCGCCAACCAATCGCTGCTACGCGTGTTGTTCAACAAGGCCCAGCTGGCATTCCCCGACGAGCTGGGCCGCACCCTGGACGAGCTCGCCGCCGATCCCACCGAGGGGGTCGAGGCGGTGCTCGCCAAGCTCGGCGAGGTCGGCCTCGCGCTCCACCGCGAGACCCAGACCTTGGGCCCGTTTCGCGAGCGCAACGAAGACCTCGACGACAAGGACCCGTTTCTCGCGATCGAGGAGTGTGCACTGCTGGGGCTGTTCCCGCAGTCCAACTCCGATCTGCTGCAAGACTACGACGCACTGCTTCCCGAGCTGGCCGACCCCACCAAGGAACTCGAGCCCCTGCTCGCGGCGGGGTTGGGCCTACTTCCCGCCACGCCCGGGACACCGGCCGACGACGCGGCAGCGGTCGCCGCCCCCGACGGTGAGCCGGACGACGACACCCTGAGGTGGCCCGTACTTCCGGCCGATCCCAGCCAGCGCGACGTCGCCGGTGAGTGTCGACGGCACCGAGTGACCGTGGTCGATGGTCCGCCCGGAACCGGCAAGAGTCAGCTCATCGTCAACATCGTAGCCGATGCCATGGCCCGCGGCGAACGGGTGGCCGTGGTTGCGGAGAAGCGGGCCGCGCTGGATGTGGTCTACCAGCGGCTCGACGGCTGCGGCCTGTCCGAGTCGGTCGCGCTGGTCCACGACGTGGTGGATGATCGTCGCGCCCTGTACCGCCAGATCGGTGCTCGTCTCCAAGGCTTCACCCCGCGCAAGGACAACGACGTGCGGCGTGCGGTGCTCCAGCAAGAGCACACCCAGGTTGGAGACCGACTGCAGGCCCGCCACACGTTACTCGCTCATGAGCAACCCGGCGCCACGCTCACCGTGGGCCAGCTGCTGGCGATGTCGGCGGGACAGCCCACCCCCCTGGTGCTTCCCGCCCTCGCCGATCTCGACCGTGACGCGCTGGCCATGGTGCTGGAGCTCGTCGAGCGACTCCACCCGTATCGAGAGCAATGGGGTCCTGCCGACTGGTGGCGCACCCAGGCCGCACAGCAGCCACGGGGGAGCATGGCCGGGCTCGACGACGCTGCGCTCACCACGATGCGCGGGACGGTGGATGCTGCGATCGCACCCGCCCGTGCCCTCGATACCGTCCTGGCCTCCGATCCCGTCGACCGCACCGCGCTGGCCGACGCCGGTGCGGCCATCGATGCGCTGCATCGGGGCGCCGCCGCCCGTAGCTCCGCCGAAGATGGCCAAGCCTTCGTTGCACTGGTGTGCACCCCCGATGCCCCGGTCGACGACACTGTGCACGTGTGGGACGAGCGGTCGACCGCGCTGGCAAGCGTCGACACCCCGACCGGGATGGCGGTCGACGACGAGCTGGCCCGCAACGTCGCCGTACTGCGCAGCTTTGCCGGTCGATGGACTCGGTTCTTCTCCGGCGTGTGGTGGAGAGCACGCAGCTCCGTGCGGCAGCAGCTCGCCCAGGCCTGGCCCGAGCAGGCGGCAACCGGGTTCTCGGCGGCGTTCCTCCAGCGGCTGCACGATCGCATCGGAGCCTCCCAGGCCTGGAACGCCAGCAAGGGTCTGCTTCAGAGCCTGGGCCTGCCCGATGCGCAGCCCCGTGATGCCACCGAGGGCCGCGCTCGCCTCGCCCAGCTGGTCGCGCTGCGTGATCAGGTGACCCACGCCCGAGCTCATGGCCCCGCCCTGGACGCGGCGGGGCTCACCCTACCCGCCACCGCCGAGGCACTGCCGGGCTTCGCAACCCGACTGGCCACCCGCCATGCGCAGCACGAGGCCCGCGAGGCCCTGGTCGACGCGCTGACGCCCGTACGCCAGACCTTTGCGTGGCTGGACGCCCCCGACGCGGACCAGCTGACCACGCTCAGCGAGCGGCTCGCCCACGATGGCCATCGTCTGCGCGAAGCCGACGGATGGCTCGCACAGCTCGACGACCGGTTCGAGGGGGGCCGCGCCCTGCTCGATGCGCTGGCCGAGGCTCACCCCGACGCGTCCGCTGTCGAGTGGCGCGAGGCCGCGGGGCGGGCGTGGGCCGCCGCGCAGCTACAGTGGGTGAAGACCAGCAAGCCCGCGCTGGCCGACCTCGGCACTGCGGCCGAGGCTCAGCGCGCCGCCGCCGATGCCGAGCGGATGCGGGCCCTCGACGCCCAGCTGCGCGACCAACAGATCACCCGCGTGCACGCCACCCTCGACCAAGCCGAGCTGCTGCACATCCCCGACGCCGCCTATCGGGCCCGCCGTACCCCGCAGCAAAAACTCAAGGAAGAGCTGCTCAAAGAGGTCGGCAAGAAGCGACGCCTGTGGCCCATGCGTCGGTTCGTCCGCGACTTCTCCCCCCAGGGCCTGCTCGACGTGCTTCCCTGCTGGCTGGTCTCGCCGGAGACGATGGTCGTGCTGTTTCCGCGCCAGCCGTTGTTCGACCTGGTGATCTTCGACGAGGCCTCGCAGTGCACGGTGGAATCGGGCTTCCCCGTCACGCTCCGTGCCCGCCGGGTGGTGATCGCGGGTGATGAGCAACAGATGCCCCCCACCTCGTTCTTCCGTATGGGCACCACGGGCACCGAAGACGAGGACCGCAGCGAGGAAGAGCTCTCGGTTCGCGACGTGTTCGCGGCGGAATCACTGCTGGGGTTGGCCCGCGCGCGCTGCCCCCATGTCGGCCTGCGGTGGCACTACCGCTGCCGCGAGGAGGAGCTGATCGCGTACTCCAACCACGCGATGTACGAGGGCGGTCTGCTCACCATCCCCTCGGTGCGGGGTCCGGCCGCGCCGCCTGCCCTGCGCTGGATCCATGTCCCCGACGGTGCCTACGACAGCGGACTCAACCGGCCCGAGGCCGAGCGCGTGGTCGACCTGCTCGACGAGTTGTTGCAGCGGGACAAGCCTCCCACCATCGGCGTGGTCACGTTCAACATCCGCCAGCGCGAGACGATCCTCGAGGCGATCGATGCTCGCGTCGACGCGAACGAGGCGTTCGCCACCCGCTGGGAAGCCGCCACGGGCGTCGAAGCGCTCGACGAGCGTCCGTTCGTCAAGAACCTGGAATCGGTGCAGGGCGACGAGCGCGATGTGATCGTGTTCTCGCTGGGTCATGCTCCGGTCACCCGCACACGCAAGGGTGGGGCTCCCGAGCAATACGTGCCCGCGCGGTTCGGCCCCCTGGGGCAGCGCGGCGGCGAGCGGCGTCTCAACGTCGCGATCTCTCGAGCCAAGGCGCAGTGCTACCTGGTGTCGTCGTTCGATCCCAAGCTGTTGCACGTGGGCCAGTCCACCCACGACGGCCCCCGGCTGTTCAAGGCGTACCTCGATTTCGTGCATCATCTCGAGCACGGGCGACAGGCCCAGGCCCAGCGCGTACTCGACGACGTCCGCGGCCAGGCCATGGCCAAGACCAACACCTCGAAGGCCTCGCGACTGGATGGGTACGTGCCGCTGGCCGCCCAGATCGCACTGGCCCTCGAGGAACGCGGCCTCCGATGCAGCCTCGACCTGGGCAGCTCGGACTTTCGCATTCCGCTCGCGGTGGGTCGGGCCGACGATGCCGAGCAGTTCGCCGTGGCCGTGATGTGCGACGAGGCCAGCGAAGACGTCTCGGCGTTCGAGCAGCACGTGCACCGCCCCATCGTGCTGGGACTCCGGGGGTGGAGCGTGGTGTGGGTGACCTCCGCAGACTGGGCCCGCCGCCCCAGCGACATCGTGTCGGCCATCGAGCGCCAAGTCGCCGATCACACCGCCTGACAGGCCGGGGTCTCCCCGACCCCTCGAACCAGAGGGGCCGACGTCGCGTCCGGGTTCGACACCGCGATACCTGGCGCCAGCCACCGTCGACCACCCCCGAGCATCTGGCAGCCAACCCCGTGCGGCCAAAACGACGCGGGCCGATGTCGCGTTCGTGTTCGACATCGCGACGCCTGTTGCGGCCAACCCCACGTAGTCGCAACCTGCGGTCCGATGTCGCGTTCGGGTTCGACCCCGCGACGCCGGTGGCGGCCAAAACGACGCGGGCCGATGTCGCGTCCGTGATCGACACTGCGACGCCTCCGACGGCCAACCCCGCGTCGCCGCAGCACGCGGTCCGATCTCGCGTTCGGGTTCGACCCCGCGACGCCGCCGGCCCATCGTCGACCACACCGCGAGCGTCTGACGGCCAACCCCGCCCAGCCCCCGCGACGCGGTCCACCCGCGCTCATCCTGCGCGGTACACTCACCCTTCGATTGCCGCGGTTTCGGCCGACTGTGGCCCATGGGAGCCCGTGCACCACCCGCGGGGATCGCACCCGGTGCGGCGAACCGATTTCGTCGATTTTGTCCCCGCATCTTCTGAGTTCCACAGAAGACCCTCTACATGGACCCCCGCCCCGACGCCTCGCCCGTCGAGCCCACCTCGTTCGCCACGGAGACCTTCGTCCGCCATGGGCCCTTCGTACGGCGAACCCTGCGGCGGCTCGGCGTGGGGCCCGAGCGCCTGGACGACGCGGTGCAAGACGTATTCGTGGTGCTGGTGCGACGCGTCCACGACTACGACGCCCGCCATGAGCCGCGCCGCTGGCTTTGGGGCATCAGCCGACGCGTAGCCTGGCGTCACCGGGGACAAGCCCGACGAGACGCCCGCATCGGATCACTGGAGGGGCAGCGGCTGG
>JAHZJA010001265.1 GCA_022601155.1 Deltaproteobacteria bacterium
GGGCCTCATCCAAGGTACGACGGTCACATGCATCGACACCGAATCCAAGCTGACGTACGACGGTATCGTCGAGACGACCGGGAGCTTCCACGTTCCCAACGTCCCCGCGGGCTCGAAGTACCAGCTGGTCGCGGACAGGATGCACTATGTAGTCACTCCGTCCGAACATCAGATATCGACCCTCGTCGCCGACTCCGACGGTCACGACTTCTCCATGGCATTGATGGACTACGCGATTTCCGCTGCGTTCAGAGACCCGTTCGTGCGTGGCGAAGGCGAAGGTGTCCAGGTCACTATCACCAGCAACAACGACACCATAGCGCGACTCGCGACCTCGAAGGACGGCACGTTCTCATTTTCGGCGAAGGCGCTGGAGTCGTACGAGCTTCGCTTCGAGAAGCAGGGCTTCAAGTTCACCCCGGACTCTCCCGTGCTCCTCGGACCGCTGCTGACCGACCGGAGCGAGACGGTCGAATGCCGGTCTACGGAGTGGGGCGAGAAAGCAGAGAGGCTTCCTCGTCTGCCCCGGTGGTACGACGCACTTCCTCGGCCCACGGATCGCGTCACGTGGGATCTATGGTCGATAGCCAGACACATCGCCAGTGGCCACGGCTCGCATTCCGCCGATCATCTCCCGGGCCTCATCGACGCGGTCGGACGAGGTCCGTTCGATCGGACGAACATACTCACACGAATCGTCGCCTACGCGATGCAGAACGGCGTAGTGGTCGATCAAGAAAAAGACGTCTCGAAGCGATATCGCATCGATCGGCTGCCCAGCCCCGAGGGTGATATCGTCTTGGACTGGCCGATCATCGTGATCCACAACTACGTCGCCAATCCCCTGTACAAGTCGCCAGGTACCGTCTTCGCGAGAGGCCGGTAGCCCTGTCTCCAAGGGCCCGATTGACGGCCCCCGCCGACGCCAAGCATGCTCGTGGAAGTCGGCTCGAGGCGACCGTCACCCGATGTCGATGAAGTGTCGGCGAGACGAAGACCCGCAACGGACGCTCGGCAGCCGCCAGAACGATGGTCGCAAACCGAGGGCCCCGGCCAACGGCCGCGCACGGGCCTTTTCACGTTCGGGACCAGCCGGTCGCCATTCGCTGTGGTCCCGGGGCCGGGGTGGCGCCTTTATCCGCACGTCGCCCAAGTCGGCCCTCCGCCACGACTTGCGGTAAGGCTTCAGCAACAGATGGAGGTCGCAGCCAAGCGCTTCGGCTGGGCGGTGGACGAAATCCAGCGAGGGCGACGAATCCCTCGCCAGGATCGCCAACAGATGCGATCGCGAGACTCCGAGCCTCCCGACTTCTCTCGAGCGAACCGCCGGTGTGGGCGCCCAACGGCGGCGTAACCACGCCGGTTTTCGGTCGCGGGCCTACTCGGATGGCACGCGGTCGAACTCGTGACACTCGGGCTGAGATCTACCCGGCGATCGTTAGTCGAATCCCTCGCAAGCCCCTGCCGAGTTGTTCCACTGGCAGCCCAGGGCAGAGTGACAGACGGGCTCGCTCAAGGGCGCGCAGTTCCCCGAGCTAGGCCAGCACCGTTGTCGGGATTGTTCGCAGAACCACATCGGCTCGGGACAATCGTCGTTGGCCTCGCAGGCGTACGTGCACCATCCAAGGACACCATCGTGCGAGTCCTGAAGTCGACACTCGCCAACCGAGCAGTCTTCGGCGCTATAGCAGGGGTCTCCGAGGCTTCCGTCCCCGAGCAGGACCGGAAGGCAGCGGCCCTGATAGCAGGCGTTGTCGGCGCTGATGTACTCGCAGTTGTCGTCCTGCTCGCACTCGAGGCATGCGGCGAGCCCGGGGTCCATTGCCGACAGCGGAAGCAGAGCGGACCGGCAATCCTGTGAGCACACCGCAACCTCGAATGTCGACCAACAGCTGCCTTGTGGACCGTAGCTCTCGACGAGTGGGGACAGCGGGACGGTACCGAGCGCGGTCGCACACGCGATGAGTCGCTCGCACACCTCCGACGGCGTGGTGTCTTCCGTCGCGCCGGTATCGTCTGCGGTCGGGTCCGTGCTGCCTGTTCCGCCACTGGTGTCGCTCGTCGGTTCGACGCTGTCCCCTTGCTCGGTGTCGGAGCGGCAGGCCGACGTCAAGGCGAAGGCTCCGACGAGCAGCGCCGCGCCCAACCTGCGCCTTCGCTGCGGCTTTCCGCCTACGCGGGGATCGCCGGGCATCGAGTGGTTTGGCCGTCGTTCATCGTGGAGCGTCATGGTTTTCTTTCCACCATCACCGGCGTTGGGCGCGATCTCGACGTAGCGCGGTGAGGAGCCCAGAGGTAGACCCTCGGGTCCCGGAGTGTGACCGAACGACCATGGGTTGCTCGCTCTACCTGACGCCGCGGTCGGGTGAAGCCATCGCCGACCATTCTGACCAGGAGTCGCGAACCGGGATGTTGGTCGTGAGCCGCATCGGACGACTCCGACCCGGCGCGGGGCTTGTGGGACGCCGAGAAGCACGGCCGAGCCGTCCGGTGTGCTTGTTCAGTGGATTGACCGAATCGACGTGCGCTACGTCGCTGAACTCATGCCCATGTTCCCAAGGGGATGTTCCCGTAGGCCCTTTTACTGGACGCGAGCAATGATCGCGTCGCCCAGGCTCGAGAACACAGAGTCGAAGGAGGGCTGACAGATGGTCGCTGCTGCCGGAGCGTCGGCGGTGGCCATCGTGTTGGCGAGTTCGTACATCCGAACGGGGGGCACGGCGGAGCCGGCCGCAGACTCGCAGCCTGGACCGATGCCGAACTCGTCGAGGAAGCCAGGGTCGACGCCGGGTTCGTACACCGGGGTGCCGTCGGCCTGGACGCCTCCAATGAGGGTGAACAGCACGTGGTCGTACTCCGCGAGGGCGTCGGCGTAGTGGGCCACTGGGATGAGGACCGCGTTGTCCTCGGCGGCCTCAGGCGAGACGGGGTTGGCGTTGACGTCGAGGTCGGCGGCGCTGCAGCTGCCTCCCGAGCACTGAGTGCCGGCGTTCCAGCACACCGCTGAGGTGGGGGAGGGCGCTTCCGCGTCCGACCAGAACACCCGGTTGCCCTCGGGCAGGAAGATCACCTCCCAGTCGGAGTTGGTGGAGCAGTCGGCCTCGTCGGTGAGGATGACGACCGCGAGCAGGGCATTGTCGGGCACGAATCCGAATGCGGGCTCGCGGGGCGTCTGCTCGCGCAAGAGGGTGGCCCTCATCGCACGGAGCGGCTGCTCGAAGCCGCAGCCGTTGATGCCCTGCGGAGCCAGGCACGACATCGCATCGGTGAGCGATAGCTCGGCGGGGAGGTTGGTGATGCCGCCGACCGACTCCACCCACGGCTGGGGCCCGATGTCGATTGTGGACCACTGTTGCGGGCACAGGTTGGCGCAGGCCTCGTCGAAGGCATCGATAGTCTGGGCGCCCTGGAACACGAAGGACGCCTCGCGCGAGCGGCACGACGTGGCGCGGAGGTTGCCCGCCTCCGGCCCCGTGCCCTGGCACCAGGAGTTACCGTAGTCGGTCGTGGTGAAGCCGATACGCCAGTCGATCCCGGCGGTGGTCAGCTGCTCGGCGAGCACCCCGAGGCCGGGGCCCAGGGCGGCCTGTTCTTCACCCATCGAGCCCGAGTTGTCGACGACGACCAGCACGCTCACCGAGGTGGCCGGATTCACAGAGCCGCCGGAGGTGTCGTCGGCCGCACCTGGCACAGAGGGGTCTCGCGCACCCGGACGATGCGTATTTCCTACGAAACAGTTTCGAAAGAAACCACGGCCTGGGGCCACCGTAGAGACTGCAAACCTCCGACGCCGTGGGGCGCTCGCATCCGAGGTCCGCGATGGGCTCGGGATACAGCGCCCTCTCAGACTGCCATGGGGCCGCTCGTTCGGCGTTGAGCGAGCGGCCCTGGCTTCATCACTCGAGGACGAAATCGAACCGTGTTGACGCATCGACTCTCCGGCCGCTTCCGCGCTGGGATTATTCCGCTCACTGCCCTCAGCCTGCTTCAGTTCGGCGCTTGCGACTCTCGCACGGCGCCACCGCCCGCCGACTTCCGCGGTGGTGTGCAGCTCCCCATGACCCTCGAGCAAGAGGTCGACGCCTTGCGTGGGCAGCCGGTCGTATTCGACCCGTCATCGCCAGTGGGCTCCTTGCCGGGCAGTGCGGTCGTCACCCAGCAAGGCCAGGCCACGTACTCCATTCCGTTGGACGTTGCGCCCGGCGTGGGAGCCATGACCCCCAAGGTCGCGCTCCACTATGCCAGCCACACGCACAACAGCCAGCTGGGCGTGGGTTTCTCGCTGGCCGCAACGGCGCCGCCCATCCGTCGATGCCACCGCACCATGGCGCAGGATGGCGTGGCCGAGCCGTTCAGATTCCAACCAGACGATCGGTTGTGTTGGGGAGATCAGCGCCTGATCCTCGTGTCTGGGATCTATGGTCTCGACGGTGCGGAATACCGCACCCGCAAGGACCCCTTCGAGAAGATCGTCCAGGTCGGTGGAGATTCACTCCATCCCTACGGCCGCTTCGATATCTACACCAAAGACGGTCGGGTTCTGACTCTGGGTGGGGATGCCCTCACCCATGAAGTCGATGCGCAAGAGCATGCGTGGATCTGGGCCCACAGCAAGACCGAGGACCGCTTCGGCAATACGATCGACTACCACCACGACCTGCAGTCGTGGGGTGGGGCGCCGTACGCTCTACAGCTCTCCGAGATCGCCTACGGTGGGACCGGGGCCGATGCCAGCCGCCGGCACGTTCGTTTTCACTACGACATCCGGCCCGATGTGTCGTGGGGCTACTTGGCTGGGGCGCTGCGGGGGCAGACTCATCGTCTACAGAGTGTCACCGCAGAGGGGCCCAACGGCGCCGTGCTAGCCAGCTACACGCTCGGCTACGAGCAGGACCCGGCATCGGGGTTCAGCCGGATCACGTCGGTTCAAAAGTGTGACGCAGCGAGCGTCTGCTTGCCCGAGACCACCTTCGAGTGGAGCGGGATCGACGACGAGATCGTCGACCTCGACTTCGTCCCCTACAACATCTTCCTCGCGCCCGACTCCGAGCTCGTCGACGACCCCATTCCGTTCGCGGCTTCTCCGCTGCGGTTGGTGAGCGACTTCGACGGTGACGGCGACCACGACCTCGTCTATTTCGCAGACGGCGTCGGTTGGCGAGCGTGGGACGGCGGTTCGCTCTACGACCTCGATGGGACTTCGGTGCCGCTCCCGTGGCCTTCGGTGTTGCCCGAACCCGCCACGCTCGAGCATGGACCCGACGTTGCCATGCTGCAGCCGGGGTTCTCCACCACGGTCATCAACGCCGACGGCAATCTTCGGGGTGACTTCGCAGCGCCCCGGCGGCCAGTTGGCGGAGCGGCGACGACCGATCCGTGGGGCTATGCATTCGCGGAGACGGTCGAGATCTACACGACGGGCTCGCCCGAGGGACAAGACCCCGGGCCCGGCTTCAGCGAGCCGGTGGGCGTGGTGAAGACCTGGCAAACCCCCGCGGGTCCACCGATCTACGCTGCCATCACGCTGGACCACAACGGCGACGGACTCACCGACCTGTGGGTGTGCCAGGGCGACGGCTTCAAGAGCGGACATTGGCGGCTTGCGCTCAACGGTCCCGCTCCCGGTGGCGCCTCGGGTCAGTACTCGTTCCAGATGTACGACAGCGAGGTCGGGTGCTCGGTGCACGACGAGCTGATGGTCACCAGTATTGATGGCGGTCCCGCACAGCTGCTCGTCGTTCCCGCGTTCGAGACCGGGCCGGACATGCCCACGCCCGATGACTTCTCGGACGACGAAGAGTACCTCCACGACTATCTGCCGCGGCCAGAGAACGAACGTACCGAGTACTTGGCGCTCAACTTCACCCCCGGCGAAGGGACAGGGTGGCTCGCACCCACGGGGCTGCCGCGGGATGCGTATCAGCGTTGGCATGACGAGCGGTGCCTCAACCGGTTCGCCAAGTTCCACGAGGGACGTCCGTTGGCGGGCGCGGGGATGGGGCGTGACAAGCAGATGGATGTCAACGGCGATGGCCTCGTCGACATCGTTCGCTTCGAGCTGGCCTCGGGCGACGACGCTGCCAATCCCGAAATCCACATCGGTCTCGATGCGCACGATGACATCCCAGGAGACGTCTCCAAGGTCAACGTCTGCGGCTACTTGATCGACGACGCCCTTCTCGCAGTCATTCGACCGTACATCAACACGGGTGCGGGGTTCGAGGCTGGTGCGCCGCTGCTGGAGATGGAAGGCAACGCCCACGCCAACCTATGGCTCAACTTCAACCGCGCGCAGCAATACGACTTCAACCTCGACGGGATCACCGACCTGCTGTTGCCGTCGGCGGGCGAGGGCGGTGAGTGGACCGCCCTGCTCTCCAACGGAGATGGAACGTACAGCGACCGAACGGTAGCCATGCCACCGGGGTGGCCCTCCTACAGCGAGGATGCTGCGTGGAAGGACCAGCTCATCAAAGCGCGTGGCATGGCCACGCTGACGATGGCGTTCGGGGCTCAGCACCTGCCCAACCTCAACTTCATCGGCTACGTCGAGGACAATCCCACGGAGTGGCCGTTTCTCATCAACACGCTGACGGTCAATGACGACAAGCCCGAAAACCGAGTCACGACCATCACCGATGGCTTGGGCCAAGTCTCCACGTTCGCCTACCAGCGTGTGCCCGTTGCGGGCGACCACGGGCGGCTCGGCAGCCACAACCATCCGCTCACGGGTTTGCCTCAGTCGATGGTGGTCGTATCCAGGCACGACCACCAAGTCGATCCCGAGGGCAACCTCGCGTCGACGGAGTACGACTTTCGCGATGCCGCGTTCGACGTATGGGGGCGTGGGCTGCTTGGGTTCTCGACCGTTGCCCACTATAGCCTCGCCGAGGACTACCGCACGTGGACCCACTACGAGTACCCACGGGATGCTGCTCTCGCCGACTATCCGACGGCTGGCTATCCCACGGTGATCCTCGAGCAACGACGTACGCAAGACGGCTCTGGCGCCGTTGAGCACTGGCTCACGCGGACGACGCAGACGCTCCAGACTCATGTCGAGCCGCGCCTAGGAGGCTCCACCTTCTTCACCTACCCGTCGTCGCAGCACATCGACGTCTACGTCAGCGAAATCGCGTGCGTCGACTATGACTGCAATCTGCAGGCCAGCGACCTGTTTCAAGAAACGACGTTGACGCAGACCCGCGATGACCTCGGTACGGTGACGAGCTCCACCGTCGAGCAAGAGCACGGCTCCACCAGTTCGTACGAGGTGGGCGCGTTGCTCGACGATCGCGACGCGTGGCTGGTGGGACGTGCACAGGCGTGGACCAAGACCAGTTGCGTGCACGATGTGTGCGACTCGACAACGGGCGAAGCGACGTTCGACCCGGTGACCGGGGCGGTTTCGAACCAAACGAGCAACGCCGCCGACCCCACCACCAAGCTGGTGTCGACGTTCGTCTACGGACCGCACGGCAACGTCATTTCGCGCACCGACAGCGATGAGCAGGGCGACTCGCGGACCACGACGACGACGTGGGACGTAGAGGGGGTCCACCCGGAGTCGATGACCAATGAACTCGGACACACTCAGTGGACCATCCATGATGCCGTCACGGGTGTGCGGGTCGCCGACGTCTCCGCCAACGGTGTCACCTCGGTCACGCGCTACGACGGCATGCTACGACCCACTCAGGGGGAGCAGCGTTCGACTCCGTTGGCAGCACCACTGTTTGCCCCCGTGCTCACCGAGTACTTGCCGGGTGGGGCGGTCTATGACGGCGAGGTTCCGTCGGCCATGCGCGTACGGACGGTCTCTCCCGATGGCGGTGAGAGCACGGTCGACTACGCTGCGACGCGGCAGACGATGCAGCGCTCTTGGTACGGAATGCAGCCGACGGTGCAGCCCGTACCTTCTGTCGGTCCGGGTGACCTGGTCTACGTCAGCACCCACTACGATCATCGAGGCCGGGTCGAGCGCACGAGCCTGCCCACCTGGGCACCTGCACTCCCCGATGGCTACACCACGACCGACTACGACGGTCTCTCTCGGGTCATCGAGGTGGAGTTTCCCAACGGAACCAACGAGAGGATGGCCTACGGCCGGATGCATGAGGGCGTCCGGGTCTGGCACACCGACACCAACGACGTCGTCTCCCAAGTCCGCCGCGACCCGCTGGGTAGGCTCTCTCAGGTCATCGACGCTCACGGCACCGAGATGTGCTTCGACTATGGGCCGTTCGACCGTCTTCGCGAGGTTCGGCGCGATTGTGCCCAGCCCGATACGCCGTGGGTCACGACGTTCGAACACGATGCGCTCGGGCGGGTCGTCGAGGAAATCGACCCGGAGTTCGGCGACCGGTTCTATGCGTACAGCAATGCGTTCGGTCGGCTGGTCACCCGCGACGACGATGAGGGCAACGTCGTCACGACCCTGAGCGATTCCTTGGGTCGACTCTTGGTGCGAACCGATGCCGATGGCGACACCATCCATGAGTACGACGTGGGCCAGCCGGGGCGGCTTCACACCAGCACCAGCCCCGACGGTGTGCGCACGACCCTCGGTTACGATGGGCTCGGCCGACTGTCCCAACGCACCGTGGAGGACCTCACCGGTGGCCTTCCGGCTCCGCTGGTCTTCGGCTACACGTTTGGTCCCAACAGCCGACTCGACGCGATCCAGTACCCCTCCGTCGATGGTGATCCTGGCCTGCAGGTCGACTATCTGTACGATGGTGCGGGTTACCTACGACAGGCACAGCTATCCGACGGTACGGTCGTCTGGGCGGCACTCGATTCGGATGTCGCGGGGCGCCTGACGTTGGAGCAGTACGGCAATGGCCTCCAGTCCCTGCGTGGCTACGACCCGCAGACCGGACTGCCGACCGCCATCACCACCAGCGGGGTGGGGACAGCAACCCAGCAGCTCGAGTACCACTGGCACCCGTGGGGCGAGCTCGACCGGCGCGTCGACATGCTCGAGCAGCAGCAGGAGGAGTTCGTCTACGACGACCTGCGGCGGCTGACCAGTGCCACCGTCACGCATCCGGGCGGCTCGGCCACGACCACCGTCACCTACGACGCTGTCGGCAATATCACCAACAAGTCGGACGTCGGCGCCTACACGTACACCTCGGATGGCCGGCTGAGTTCCACCGGTTTCATCGCCAGCCCCATCGACTACGACGCCCGGGGCAACGTGATCATCGATGGTGACAAGACCATCACCTACACCCCATTCGACAAGGTTCGGGAGATCGCCGGCGACGATGACACGCTGACGTTCCGCTACGACGCCGAAGGATCACGTTTCGAGCGGCATTCGGAGAACGACACTGCGTTCGACGTCAACGTCACCAATCTCTACGAGCGTCACTCTGCGGTGGGTGGCTTTCCGGAGCTCCGCTACCGCATCGTGGCCGGTGGCCGAGTCGTTGCCCAGATCTTGCGGACGACCGACGGCGTCACCTGGTCGGATGCAATGCAGTACATGCACGACGACCATCTTGGGTCCACCCACGCCGTGACCGACGAGGCTGGCGTACGGACCCGTCACCTTGGCTTCGACGCTTGGGGCCGTGCACGAGATGGCGCGGACTGGAGGCAGTCGGTCGACGACGATCTGCTTGGCGTCCTGGGTGTCGGCTTCACGGGGCATCGCTCGAAACTCGACGCGGGGTTCACCGATATGGGCGGTCGCATGTACGACTCGCGGCGCGCTCGATTTCTGTCGGCTGATCCGGTCGTCAGTAGACCTGGCGAGATGCAAGCGTACAGTCGCTACAGCTACGTCAATAATCGCCCGATGGTGGCTACCGACCCCAGCGGCTACGACGAGGTCGAGTTGGGCGATGACGGCGAGATGCCGGAAGAGTTTCGTGACATCTTCGTCCCCGATCCGGCCAAGGGGGCGTACGTCTACTCGGCGATGAACGCATGGGCTGACGCGCAGTGGAGCTCCTTCTTCAACGGGTACGGAACCGGCGGGCCGCGTGGAATCAACCCGCGGTTCAACGAGATGCAGGCCCGCGCGGAGCGGGACATGTTCAGAGGAGCCGACGACTTCGCGATCCGCGTCACCGCGGACATGTGCACGGAAATCGCCGACTGCTCAGGTCGCCGCATCGGCAAGAAGCCGACCTACGTTTGGGACCTGCCGATCGACGAGTGGGCGGAGACGGCTGTCGACACAGCCACCGACTTCATCCCGGTCGTCAGCCAAGCCAAAACCGTCTACCAGGCCATCGACCGCATTCAAAACGGCGAGGACCCCATGGACGTGCTCGCCGACGCCGCCGTCGACGGAGCCACGGGCATCATCCCCGGGCTGAAGTCAGGCCGGAAGTTCGCGAAGGCCCTGGACAAGGCCGAGGATGTCGCCGATGCTGCTGGCGATGTCCACCGCGCCGCAAAGGGGGGAGGGAAGGCGCTGGCTGGCCCGCAGCGTCAGTTTGTAGTCAATCCGAAGGGCAACACGCTGGTGCAACCTCCAGGGGGAAAGACAGTCGGTAGCCCGGACGGGAGGTTCGTCGAAGCGCGCTACCCGAACGGTTCCCCGGCTCAGCAGCTCCACGGTCCCCACGGTCATATCAAGGATGCTCATGGGCATGGATTCAAACCAGGCCCAGGTAAGAACACGCGCGGGCCTAGCCTGGACCGGCATGGTAATGAAGTGGATGTGAACTCTCCCGAGGCCCATTGGCCCGTCAATCAGTGAGGTAACGATGGCTAGCTCAGCGGAAATTTCGACCCAGTTCAACACGTTCGTCTGTCTCGACGACTCTCTTCTCCAGCTCCTCGAACTCAAAACCGGAGATGCTGAGTGCAGCTTGAAATTCCAGTTTGCGAACATCCTCAAGGCGCCTGGTGGAAGTCCCTATGATCCCCGAGTGAAGTTCGAGCCCGCACGCATCTCATTCCGTGGAGTGCGGTCGATGATGCTTGGGGGGGAGTATCAGCTCAACTCCAACGTCGTCGGATGCAGGGCCGAACCCACGGGCGATGGCGAACACGTCGATTTTTCCTTCGACCTGACGGGTGGAACGGACCCCGAAGCTTTCCTCGTGACCGTGACGATTACGGCTGCGACCTTCGATGTCACGGCGTGGGACGAAACCGAAGAGTCGTAGACGCAGAACCGCGCGATAAACCTCGCGGTAGGACTCCGCGACCCGCGCCCGGCCCCATCTTTCCGATGAGCCAGAGCTTCTCTACAGTGAACTCAACGACCGACGCGAAGAAATTCGCAAAGTCGAGATCTATGCCGATGGCCGGAAAGGTTATGCGTCTCGCAGCACCGCCGTCGGTGATACGACTCTCTCCGAGACTTCTTTGGCATCGCTAGAAGAAATCGGCGCTGACCCTCAGTTCGAGCCAATCGAGATCGCAAGAAGAGACTTCGAGGAAGCCTGGGATAGTGCATTTCGAGAACACGGGTAGCCAGCGGGGCAACGCGGGAGGACACTAATGCATTGATACTCCGCGCCTTGTCG
This sequence comes from Deltaproteobacteria bacterium, assembly GCA_022601155.1. GTDB lineage: Bacteria > Myxococcota_A > Polyangia > Nannocystales > Nannocystaceae > Paraliomyxa. Next base: position 11,496 of record JAHZJA010001265.1, read on the forward strand.
AGGTGGCCGGTCGAACCCGGAGACCTTGGACAGGTGCGCGTTGCCGGGTGGACCAGACTCGACGAGTTTCTCCGAGCGGGGCTCGCGAGCAGCACCGTAGTCGAAGCAATCGACGACGCATTGCCGAGAACCAAGGCCCACGACCACTTTCCGGTGCAGACCGCGTCTGACGACCTCGAACTCGTACGAGCCTTCTTGTGCCAACGCAGCGTGAAGGTCGTTCGCGAGTTTCTCGCGGCGTTTCGCGGCCCGCATCCTCAGCTTCACGCTATCACGGCGACACCCTCCTCGAAGCTCCAACTCGCGGTGCTTCCCGCAGACGTCACCGCGCAGGACCGGCGAGTCGAGCTCCAACAAAGGGCTCCTGCGTCGAAGCAGGACGTGTTCGAACGGGAAGCGACGGGGGCCTCGGTGGGTATCGAATCTTGA
>JAHZJA010001266.1 GCA_022601155.1 Deltaproteobacteria bacterium
GGCGCGAACGACAACGGCTCGGGGGTCGCCGCGATGCTGGAGCTGTCGCGCGCGTTCGCGGGCACGCCGAGAGGACGCACGCTGCGGTTCGTCGCCTTCGTCAACGAAGAGCCGCCCTATTTCCAAGAGGATTCGATGGGCAGCGTGGTGTATGCCAAGCGCAGCGCGGCCAGGGGCGAGGACATCGTCGGGATGCTGTCACTCGAGACCATCGGCTACTACACCAACGAGCCCGACAGCCAGGACTACCCCAAGATCGTCGCGGCCTTGTATCCCGACCGCGGCAACTTCGTGACCTTCGTCAGCAACACCCGCTCGCGACGGTTCGTCAAAGAGGTGGTCCGCTCGTTCGAGTCACACACCACGTTTCCGTCGGAGTCGATCGCAGCCATCGACGCGATCCCAGGCATCGGTTGGTCCGACCATTGGTCGTTCTACGAGGAGGGCTACCCCTCGGTCATGATCACCGACACTGCCCCCAATCGCTACCCGCACTACCACACCCGACACGACACTCCCGACAAGCTCACCTATCCCGACATGGCGCGAGTGGTGGACGCGTTGCATGGCGTGGTGGGTGACCTCGTTCGCTGACGAACGTCGTCCGGGCACCGTTGGTACCCGTGCGCCGGGCCTCGTCTTCGCGGGTGTTCGAGAGCGCGGCAGGTCAGCCAAACTACGTATCGCCACACGCTCGGTCCACCGAGACGAACCACGCCCCTCGATCTCCAGACGCAGGATGTCGCACTATTGAGCGCATGCACTGCCGATATGGTCTCGTTGGTCTAGCTTGCCTCGCGAGCGCTTCGTGTACGCCGATAGAGCAGGGTGGAGACTCGGACGGCTCGGATTCCAGCGACTCCGTGACGACCGCATCACCGACCACGACGTCGACCACCACCACTACGTCGACCACCACCACCACGTCGACCACCACCACCAGCGACCCCACCACCGCCACGGAGACGGCGACGGAGACCGACTCGCTCGACGGCACCGAGACCGGCAGCCTGCCCGACTGCATTGGCGTCGGCGTCGGCGTCGCAGCGATCGGAGACTCCTGCACCGCCAACGACGACTGCGCCTCGGCGGTCTGTGCGTTGTTCAGTGATGCACCGCTCGACCCCAACGCGGTGTGCGAGCCCACGCCCGCCGATTGCAGCACTCGCATTACCGGCACAGTGTTGGACATCACCACCCAACAGCCCGTGCCTGGGGTCGACTTCATCGCGGCCGCGTTCCTCCAAGTGGCGACCAACCCCTCCGCCGCCCTCCCGATGGCCACGACCCAGAGCGATGGACAGGGCCGGATCGACGTCGTCTCCGACGGACCGCTCCAGGCGATCCTGGGTGTTGCATCGCTCACTGCGGCCCCGGGGTTCACCCTCACCTCGACCGGGCTCACCACGCCGAGGGACGACAATGTGTCGTATCCGGTCGGCACCGAGATCCACGACATCTGGATCCTCGCGGAGAGCACCAGGTTGTCGTGGTCCCAGACCCTCGGCAGCGACCCCGCCATCGACCCCGACGACCTCCCGCTCGGAGACGCTGGCGGAGCGGTCGTGCTCGCCCGAGATGCGAGCGGGAGTCCGCTCTCCAACGTCGTGCTCACCTCGACCGACATCGGCTCTCCCGCCGTGCTGCGCTACCTCGACCCCAACGGCTCCTTCAACTCCACGGCCACCACGAGCGTGGGGCTCGTGGTCGTGATCGGCCCACAGGTCCCCAACGACTTCGAGATGACCGTCGACGGGGTGCCGATCGGCAACATCTCAGTGCTCTCGGCCTCCGATAGCGTCTTCGCAGCCGCGGTGACGATCGATTGAGGGCACCCACCAAGACCGCGTGACGTACCGGACTCAGACCTCGGGTTCGTCGCTCCGAGAACGAACCCGTGCGACGGCGCGGGGTTCCGCGGCCAAGAGCCTTCGGTACAGCGCCTCGGTGACCGCGGGTCGCCGCAGAGGATGCGCATACATCCACAGGTCGTGGGGCGTCACCCGCAAGCGCTCGGGTACGTGGTTCCACACCCGGAGTCGTCCGGAATAGCAAAGGGCGGTGGCTCCGATCTCACCGGTGAGGAACGCGAGCAGATCGGTCCCCCACCCCTCGATCCCCGACGCCAGGGCGTGCTGCGGATCCTCGGAGCCGCCGTCGACGAACCGACACCCCGTGGGATCGTGACGCACGCAAAAATCGCCGCCGTCATCACGCAACGACAACCCCCAGGATGCCGAGCGCCCCTCCAGCACCGCAGGAAGCGAGTACAGGGCGCGATGAAGCGCAGAGCCATAGAGGTAGCGCGCATAGTCTTCGAGCTCGGCCACCAACCGCTCACGCTCGCCGGCCTCCAACCGGCGACGGCCACACGCGGGCGCGTAGTCGCGGGGCGGATCGGCGGCGAGCGCCCGCGCGCGGGAAGGCCATTGGTCTCGCGGGGCAGGCTCGATGAAGGCGCACCGCTCCGATTGCGACACCACCCGTCCGTGCTCGAGCGTCAGCGTGTAGCCGGGGCCGGGCGCGATGAACGAGTCGTCGGGCTGCAGCGTCCGCAGGGACTCGCACAACCGCTCGGACTCGAACGGGAACGCGTGGTGGTCGATCCACGCTCGGTCACCACCAAAACTCCACCCCCCACCGCCAACCAGGGTCGCGACCGGACGCCCCCAGGCCCGAGCCAGGCGAGCATGGCGCGCGAGCACCACCTTTGCCAACCGAGGGGTGTCGTCCTCATCCACGAGGCAAGGGCCTCCGAGATTCTGAAACGCCACGCTGGTGGAGTTGTTGGCATGGCACCAGATCCCCGGGCGCGGCACGAGCTGCGGCAAGCGATCGAGCAGGGACTGTGGCATGCGGACATCGATCGACGACACCACGCTGCCATGCCCCTGGGTGTCCCACAGCACGAACGGCAGCACATCCCACTCGTCGGAATTGGGTGTCGCCCGATGGTCGGCAACGAACGGCAGCAGTCGCAGATCGCCGACGGCCAGCAGCGCCTGTGGGACCAACGGAAACACCGAGAACCCCATCTGCTGGAGCAGCGCATGCGATGCCCGCGACGAACGGGCCGACAGGTGAATGGGGATTCTGCGGTCGAGACGCTCGAGGGATGGGATGTCGAAGTGGTCGTCGTGCTCGTGGCTCAACACGACGGCGTCCACCGGGGGAAAGGCCTCGGGCCTGACGATGCGCGGCGGGTAGACCAGCCCGAGGTGACCACCGTGACCAAAGCGCTCCGTCAGCAGCGGGTCGAGCAACACCGTCGTGCTGGCGGTGCGAAACAACCAGCCCTGATGACCGATGAACGTGACCTGGAACATGGGAGGCACACCAAAGGCCGAGGCGGGCTACCCCGAGACGACGCGGCGCGATCGGTTCAGCGCAGCTCCTTGCGCACCATCAGCTTGAGCCCCGACCAATCGCCATCGACCGCGCAGACCTTGACGTCGACCAGCCCGCGGCCCAGGACATGGGTGCGAATGTCGTCCTCGCGGAGGTCTTGGTACAGCGCGCTCGACTTCTTGGGCCAGCACACCCAGACCGCGCGATTGGGAAACGCCAGGCGCCACAGCTGCTCCACGCGCTTGGCGAGATCGGCGATCTTCCTGACGAACACCAGCGAGACGTCGGGCTTGCCGCGAGCACCGACCCGCACCGTGGCGTCTTCGGGAAGATCGACCAGCAGGTCCATCACGTGGTCCGGCGGCTGAACGAGACCCACGACATGCCCAGCCTTGATCCCCAGTTTCTTCACCAAGGGCGTTCCCGAGTACCCTGCGACCGGCATCGCTCGATGGTAGCGCACCACACCTCGCCCGAGGCCCTGGTCGTGCCACACTCGACGCTTGTCGGACACCAGCATCCTCCGTGCGGCGCGGCAGCTGATCGCACGCCTACCCACCACGGCGCACGCCGAGGCACTCGCGGTGCTCAACGGGGCCGTGGGCGACCGGCTGCTCGCCGCCGAGAACACCACGGCGATTGCGATGGAGCTGCGGCTGCGCGACCCCGACACGGCGTCACTCGATGTCGTCGATCTCGATACGCTGCCACAGGGCGACGCACCGCCCCGCGCGACGTTGCTCGTCCACGGACTGATGGGTTCGGAGCACGCGTGGGCCCTGGGTACTGCAGATGCGCCGGGGGCCGACCCCCAGACCGTCGATCGCCGCGAGCTGGGCACGGTGGTGGCCCAGCAGCGCGGTGGCCACGTGCTCTACCTCCGCTACAACTCGGGGCGCCACATCTCGGACAACGGCCGCGAGCTCGCCGAGCAGCTCGAACGACTCCACGATGCCTGGCCGGGTACGCTCGAGCGGCTCGATGTGGTCGCCCACTCGATGGGTGGCTTGGTCATGCGCAGCGCCCTGCATTACGGGCTCGAAGCCGGTCACGCGTGGCCTCGCGCCGCTGGCACGATCGTCCTGCTGGGAACGCCCTCCCATGGCGCCCCGCTCGAACAGCTCGCCCACGTGGCTGCGTTCACCCTGGAGTCGATCTGGAACCCGTGGACCAAGCTCATCGGCAAGGCGATCAACCTGCGCTCGGCGGGGATCAAGGACCTGCGCCACGGGTTTTGCACGGAGGAGGACTGGCGCCACAAAGACCAGGACACGCTGCGGCTGCAGCGACCCCGCCCCACCCGCTCTCCCGACCACGTGCGTTGGTATGTCGCAGCGGGCTCGACGGGCACTCCGGAGCACTGGGTCTCCAAGCTGGTAGGCGATGGCCTGGTGCGGCCTCCGTCTGCGCGCGGGCTCGGCTACGGCACGGAGGCTCCGGGAGCCCTGCCTGGGGCCGAGGTCCGGGTCTTCGGCAACATCAACCACATGGGGCTGATGAATGATCCTGCGGTGGTCGAGCAGGTCCTCGACTGGTTGCAGCACGGTGATGCGCCAGGTCTCCCGCGGCCGGCGGGGTCCCACGACGCAGCGAGCACCAACGAAGCGAGCACCGACGACGACTAGAATCGGCGACCGATACTGACGCCGGACCAGCGGCGCGACAGCCCGGGCGCCACGTGCCAGGCAGTGGCCTGACTCTTGTTCTTCTTGGCGACCAGCAAGTACCGAACGACACCCCCGACGATGAGCGCGCCGCCGATCGACAGGGCGATGGCTCCCCCGTTGCGCAGCCCGGTCGCGCGGTCGCGTTCGCCGAGATACCCGTTGTGGGTGCCTTGGTCGCCTGCCTTGCGGGCCGCGCCAGAACCGGCGCCCATGAGGCCCGCGCCCACACCCACGCCCACGACCCCCACGCCCACGAGGGCACCACCCACGGGGTCGGTGTACCAGGCCTTGGCCTTGGGCTCGTCGTCCTTGGGGGTCACGGAAGCGACGACGGGCGCAGGCTCGTCCTCGATGACGTCGTCCTCGATGATCTCGTCTTCGATGATCTCGGCTTCGGCGGCAGCAGCCGCGGCCGCGTCCTCGTCGAGCTGCTCTTGGCAGGTGTCGCGGTTGTCTCGCGCGATGGTGGCGACTTCTTCGGCCGGGTCACTGTCCAAGAACTGTTGGTACAGCTCCACCGCGGCCGAGCAGTTGCCGAGCGAGCGCTCGGCCTGAGCCCACGGGTACAGCAGCATCGGCTCGGGCTCGATGATGTAGGCCGCTTCGACCGCGGCGGCGGCGGCTTGGAAATCCTCGGCCTCGAAGGCCGCTTGTGCCTCGCGAAGCTTGGCTTGCGCCTCGGGATTGGACAGCAGCTGGCCGGGCCCGGCAAAGGCGAGCGACAGCATCAACGAGGCGAGAGACAGCACCATGAAAACTCGGAGTCCGTGGGAGGTGACGACGGGCTCAGCCGCCGAACCCGGGCAAGAACGCGTCGTGGTCGGGCTTCTTCTTCTTTTTCTTGGCCTTGGGCCCAGGCTTGGACCCACCCGACCTGGACCCACCGGTACGCTTCTTGGGCGTGGTAGCGGGCGGCTCGTCGTCCTCGATCACCACGAGGTCGTCGTCGTCCTCGGGCTCTTCGACGGCATCGGTCGGCGGCTCCGCGGGGTCGCTGCCGTCGTCGGCGACTGGCTCGACCACGGGTTGTGCCACGGCGTCCGCCGGAGGATCGGCAGCGGGCACGGCATCGTCGGCCGGGGTCTGGTCCGACGGAGGATCCGCGGCGGGAGAATCGGCCGGCTCAGCCTCGCCGGCGGCGGGAACGGACTCGTCACCGGGCTCGCGGTCCTCGGTCGCGATCGCGGCCGCAGCCTTGGCCTCGGCCACCTCTTGTTGAGCGCCGCGTCCTCCGAGCCACAGGCCCAGCACCAGCACCAGCGCAAGCGCAGCCGCCGAGCCAAGGGCGATGGCGATGCCGCGCAAGGCCTTGTTGCGGGGGTCGGGCTTGGCCTGGACGACGCGTGAGCCCATCGAGCCGATCGACGAACCGGTGAGCAACGCCGAGCCACCGAGCACCTGGCTGCCGTAGCTGGCGCCCGTTGCCTCCGAGCCGAAGCGCGTTGCCCCCGTGCCCGGAATCGACGGCTGCGAGCCGATCATGCTGCTGATCTCGGCGATCGTGGCGGGCGACATCTGGCCCTTGCCGCTCTTGCCCCGCAGCGCCCCCCAAGGGAACGGCTGCGGACGAAAGAGGTAGTGCATCACCTCGCCCAGGGCGCTGGGCGTGGCCCGAATTTTGTGGGCCTGGGCGAAGCGCTCGAGGTCGATCTGAAGCTCGCGCGCGTTTTGGTAGCGCTTGTCGCAGGGAACCGTGAGCGCCTTCATGATGATGCGCTCGAGATCCGGTGGGATGTCGGGTCGAACGGTGCTGGGCGGCTGGATCTGACCGTTGACGATCAGGTTCATCACCCCGAACTCGTTGTCGCCCTCGAACAGCCGACCCCCGGTGACCGCTTCCCACAGCACGATCCCCAGCGAGAACACGTCGCTGCGGCGATCGATCTTCTCGGCCCGGCACTGCTCGGGCGACATGTAGGGCACCTTGCCCTTGCGCGTCCCCGCGCGGGTGACATCGGTGCGGGTGACGACCTTCGCGATGCCGAAGTCCGCGACCTTCACCCCGCCCTCGTAGGTGATCATCACGTTGGTGGGCGAGACGTCGCGATGGACGATGCCCAGCGGGCGACCATCGAAACCAACACGCTCGTGGGCGTAGTGGATGCCCGCGGCGACGCCGAGACCGATCGTGACCACGTGCTCGAACGCCAACGGCTGGTTGACCTTGCGCAGGCCCTTGAGCAGCCCCTGCAGGTTCTCGCCGTAGACGAACTCCATGGTGAAGAAGTACTCGCCCTCCTCCTTACCGAGGTCGAACACCTGCACCACGTTGGGATGGTCGAGCAGCGCAGCCAGCCGCGCCTCCTCGAGGAACATCTTGACGAAGTGCTCGTCACGCGAAAGATGGGGAAGGATCTGCTTGAGAACGACGAGCTTTTGGAAGCCCTCGATGCCGTTGGCCCGCGCGAGGTGAACCTCGGCCATCCCACCCGAGCCCAACCGGCGCAGCAGATCGTATCCGCCCAGCGTCTCGGACACGACCATGTCCGGCGCGATGGGTACGATCTCTGGCTCCGGCATCCTCTGAGAATCCTATCCCGCCCGCCAGCGGCGCTTCAAGGAAATGCCGCCACCAGCAAAGAGCGCGGCGTGGTTGTGACACAGGGCCGTGCTGCGCACCGGCTAGCACGCTGCCCAGGTGGGCAGCGGTCGGGCCTCTGCCCACCCATGGCTACGCCCGCCGACGCCATTGGGATCTATCTCCGACCGCCGTCGCAGAACCCACGATCCCCACCGCGAGGAGCATCGGCGGACTCGTCGAGCGCTGCGGTGCGACACCCTCCGTGTGTTAGGCTGCGGCCCTACGCTTGGGTGCACTAACCATGAACAGAGAAACCAAGGGAGCGCTCCGGGCCCGTTTCGCGGGGTTATTGGCCATTTTTGGGCTTGGAGCCGCGGCCTCGGCGTGCCTGAACTTCGGTTCCTTTTCATGTGACGACGACGCCGACTGCGATGCCGAGGACATGGGCCAGTGCGAGCCCGTGGGTTATTGCAGTTATCCCGACTTGGGGTGCCTGGCCACCGGGTATCGCTACGAGCCGAACGCGGGTGATGGACTGGGCGGTCAGTGCGTCGGTGAAGACGTGGCCGGATCGGGAACAGACAGCCCGAACGACAGCGAGACCTCGACGGACTCGAACACCGGCCTCGACACGGCCAGTGAAACGACGATGAACGTCGATCCCACGTCGGACACGACCGACGACCCGGGCACGACCGGCGAGGCCTGCGGCGCTGGCGGACAGGCGTGCTGCATGGGCAGCACCTGCGATGCGGGCCTGGCGTGCACCGGGGGTCTGTGCGGATGCGTGTCGGAGGTCGCCGTCGGCGATCGCCACAGCTGCGCGGTGAAGCTCGACGGCAGCTTGTGGTGCTGGGGCGACAACCTCCTGGGGCAACTGGCGGACGGCGCATTGGAGCAATCGATGTCTCCGGTCCCGATCCCCGGCTTTGGACCAGGCGCAGAGGTCCAGAGCATCTCTGCCCGCACCCACACCTGCGCGGTGCGCAACGGCAACGTGGCGGTGTGCTGGGGCGACAACACCAGCCAAAAGGTCGACTTCGGCGCCCCGATCGACGTGATCACCTCGCCCGTGGACGCGACATGGGCCAACCCCGCGGTGCGGGTGGGCGTGGGCGGTAACCACAGCTGTGTGAGCCGCGGCCTGGACATGCCGCTGGTGTGCTGGGGCGACAACAGCTCGGGGCAGCTGACGGGCGTGGACATGCCCACCCCGCAGGACGTGACGCTGGGAGCCGCGATCGATCCTGCCGCGCTCGCGATGGGCCAGGCCCACAGCTGCGTAGCCGCGCTGACCGGCGAGCTGTATTGCTGGGGCAGCAACGCCTTCGGGCAGCTGGGGCTCGACACCACGGCGATCCCCTCCACCAACGTCGTGAACGTCGTCCCCATTGTCCCCGTAGGATCGGTGGTGGCCGGGACCGAGCACACCTGCGCCACGGCCGGCTCCGACGTGGTGTGTTGGGGCCGCAACGACCTGGGTCAGGTGGGTGACGGCACGACCGCGAACACGTTCGTGCCCACCACCGTGCAGTTCCCCCTGGGAGCCGGGGCGATATCGACCGTGGTCGCCGCCGGTAACCACACGTGCGCGCTGTCAGCCACCGGCGCGCTGTTCTGTTGGGGCGGCAACGAGCTCGGCGAGCTGATGCTGGAGCAAGACAAGAACGGCGTCGACATGTTCACCCTGTCTCCGCAAGAGATCGACGTGGGCTTCGAGATCGCTCAGCTGGCGACCAGTGTCACGCACACTTGCGCGCTCAGTACTGCCGGCCAAGTGTACTGCTGGGGTGGAAACGACTATGGGCAGATCGGCGATGGCACGACAACCAAGGCACAAGACGCCACCGAAGTCGGACTCGACTGCCCGTGAGGCCGGGCGCCACCCCGTGTGGCTGGTGGTGGGGCTACTGGCGATCGGCTGTGCTGGCGACGACGGCGGTGATGATGGTCAGGCACCGACCACCTCCATGGGCGCGACCGCGGCCGGCACTACCGCGGTGGTGTCGAGCAGCGGTGATGATGTCGATCCGTGCCCGCCGGGCACGCTCGGGTGCCCTTGCGACGGAGGCACCTGCCTGCAGGGAGTCTGCGAGCAGGATGCCTGCGTGATGCCGGGCGGCAGCACGAGCACGGGCAGCGCCACCGGTCCCGACTCGAGCGGCAGCGACACCGACACACCGCCGGCGGCATGCGACAACGGACAGGCCGACCCCGGCGAGCTTTGCTACGACACCGCGATGTTCTTCGGCAGCCCGGCGGAGGCACTGTTCGTGACGTTCGCCGATCTCGATGCCGACGAGCACCTCGACCTCCTGCTCGCGGGAGCGGCCAACAACGAGGTCGTGGTGCGCTTGGGCGACGGCAACGGCGGCCTGGCCCCCGAGGCGAGCTTCCCGGCGGGCATGCGCCCGGTGGCGATCGGCGTGGGGCTGTTCGATGGCGACGACACCCTGGACGTGGTGGTGGCGCAGCAGCTGGCCGACACCATCGGCGTGATGCTCGGCGACGGGGCGGGCAACCTCGCCGTCCCCCTCCCCGACGCGGTGGGCATGAGCCCCTCCGCCCTGCTGGTGACCGACTTCGACGGCGACATGCTGTCGGACGTGCTGGTCGCCAACAGCGCCAGCAACACCGTCACCTTGCTCACGGGCACGGGCTTCGGCTTTGCCCCCGGGGTCGCGTTCGGCGTGGGTACGACCCCCAGTGGTCTGTTCGTCGGGGAGCTGAGCAGCGATGCCAACCCCGACCTGGTGGTGAGCAACGAGGGCAGCAACAGCTTTGGGGTGCTGCTGGGTACCGGAGTCGCGATGCTCGGCGCTCACACCCCGGTGCCGACGGGGGGCCAGCCGCGCTCACTGGCCGTGGCCGACTTCAACGGCGACGGCAATCTCGATGTCGTGACCGCCAACCTCGGCAGCGATGATCTCCAGCTTCGCTATGGCGACGGCAGCGGGGATTTCGGGGCGTTCATCCCGTTTCCCGTGGGGGCCGATCCGCAGTCGTTGCTCGCACGCGACTTCGACGGCGACGGCAATGTGGACCTGGCCGTCGCGAACACCGGAGCCAATACCGTCACCGTGTTGCTGAGCAGCGGCGGGGGACTGTTCGAGGCACCCGCCGTGTTCAACGTGGGTAGCCAACCCACGGGGCTGGCCGCGGGGGACCTCAACGAGGACGGCATCCTGGACCTGGTCGTCACCAACCTCGGCGACGTCACGCTGGCCATCTTGCTGTCCGGCGCCTGAGTTCGCGATTTGCGCACAGTCGCGAAGACCGGCGCGTGGGAGACCGTACGCGCGGCAATCGAACAGGTGTAAGGGCACAGGGCCCTGGTGGCGTTCGGGGAGCGACCTCGGGAGAACGCCGCCATGCCCCTGTCCTCGCTGTTTCGACTCCTCACCTCGTCTTGCTTGCTGCTGCTGTGGACCCTGACCGGCTGCAAGGGGTCTGCCCCGACCTCGTCCCCCAGCGGGTATCCGTCGGGCGGTGGTTTCTCCGCACCCGCGGCGCCCGACCACATGGGCACGCAGGCCGACACCCGCTCTCGCCGCTCGGTCAATCACGCCCGCGCCAACGAACCGGCCCCATCCCCCGAGCCCTCGGCCGGCGTATACGACGGGGACTACGCGGAGTCGGAGGCCTACCGCCGCGACGATTCCCGTACGGCGCAGGCGCCCGCCGAGCACCGCCCCGGCCTGGGCACCAGCTACGGCGAGCATCATCACAGCCGGGTGACCACCGCGCCCTTCGTACGGGGAACCTCGCAGCCCGATGTGCTGCTGTCGCTCTGGTACAACGATCCGGAGGGTGTTCGCCTCGCCCAGGGCAGCTATGGCCGCGGCTACGACCGCGATGCCCAGGCCTCGACGAGCGATGGCGCGTTCGTCGTCACCGTGGTCGACGAGTACGGCTATGATCTTCCGGCCGCGCAGGTCGCCGACAAGCGCTACGTGGTCGGTGAGCCCGGGCAGCGCTACAAGCTGCGCGTACACAACAACAGCGCCTATCGCTACGAGGTGGTCGCCTCGGTCGACGGACTCGACGTGATCGACGGAGAACCGGCCAGCTTCGGCAAGCGCGGGTACATCCTCGACCCCTGGAGCGCGATCACCATCGACGGCTGGCGGACCAGCGAGCAAGCCGTGGCCGCGTTCCGCTTCAGCGCGATGGAGGACAGCTACGCCGGACGCACGGGCCAGGCCCGCAACATCGGGGTGGTGGGCTTCGCATTCTTCCACGAGCGAGGGGGCGTGCCCTGGCACGAGCTCAACCGCCGCGACAGCGCCGACCCCTTCCCCCACCGCTACGCCGAGCCACCTCCCCCTCGCCGCTGGCGCTGAGCCCTCCGCGGACCTACGTGCGCGCTGCTCCCCGGGGCAGCGCGCCGTCGTTTTTGGGGTACCCTCCCGGGCGTGTCGACCTCCAAGACCTCCACCCGCGGCGTTCGTGTCGAGGTGAAGTCGCGCTACGTGCCCGAGCACAGCAACCCCGGGCAGAGCGCATGGTTCTTCGAATACACGGTGCTCATCGCCAACGATGGTGAGCAGCCCGTGCAGCTCATCAGCCGGCACTGGATCATCACCAACGCCGACGGCCACGAAGAGGAAGTCCGCGGCCCCGGGGTGGTGGGCGCTCAGCCCCTCCTCGGTCCGGGCGAGTCGTTCGAGTACACCTCCGCCTGCCCGCTTCCGACGGCGGTCGGCACGATGCACGGCACCTACCAGATGGTCGACGCCGACGGTGAACGGTTCGACGCCGAGATCGCGCCGTTCTCGCTGCGGACCCCGTACGCGGTGAACTGAGCTCCGTGGCGCGCCTCGGTTGTCGACCCGGCAAGGCCGACGTCGCGCTCATCTTCCGGGCACCGCGCAACGAGCACGCGTAGCCCGAGCGGAGCGTGGTCACCACCGCGGCCCTGACCTGCGCCCCAGCGACGGGCGCGGCTGTCCACCGAGACCCACGACGAAGCCCACGTCTGCCGAGTACGGCGCGAGACCGACGGGGCCAGACGTGGGCGGTGGAGGCGAGAACTTGGCGCGCACGCGAGGCGATCGCGGGAGCAGAGCGGGAAGACGGATCGGCGGAACAGAGCGTGGAACCCGAGCCAGCGTGCGCCCGAGCACCATGGCACCCCCGCCAGATGGCGGTCAACAAATCGGCGAATACCGGAATCTGGGCTCGCGCATCCGCGCCCGCGCTCAATACCGCCGAGGCCTCAGCGCAGCCGCTCGATCGTCAGCGAGGGCAGAACGTCGACAGACTCGGGGACCACCCGATACGTCCCGGGCTCGACGTCTTCGCCCGCGGGGAAACAAGCCCCAGGCTCACCGTAGTAGAACGGACCTGCGTAGGCGTTCGCCGTCGACCACACCGCGACGATCCCCGATCCCCCCTCGGCGCACTCACCCGGGCCCCATTCCACCGCGAAGCTCGGTGGCTTGTCGACGAAGTCGGGGCCGAACGCCATCACGGGCTCGGTACACCCGGGATCCACGTAGTCGACCTCGCCAGCGCCCACCGCCGAGGCGGGGACACACAGGAACGTGCCGTCTCCCCGAGGCTGCGGAAGACACGGTCCCACGGCATCGTCGTGCAGCGGGGCGTCGGGCACCGGCCGAAGGTGCTCCCCGGTCTCGGCGCGGTACCAGTTGAGGCCCATTCCGGGCCCCGGCTCGACCTCCCGCACCACGAGCGGCGCCGTGTCGTCGGGCAGTGGTTCGCCGATCCGGAAGATCGACCAGGGTACTTCGCTCAACGGGCTGGCGAGACACTCCCCGGGCGCACCCGAGTACACCGACCCTTCGGTCAGCTCCTCACCCAGCGTGGCCAGAGAATACCGCGGCGACCCCTTGCCCAGCTCGACCTCCAGCACCAGGTCCGGCGGTTGGTCACACCCCTTGGTGTATCCGTAGGCCAGAGGCTCCGCCTCGCATCCGTCGTCACCAAACCACCAGTCAAAGCTCTCGTGGTAGGCGACCTGCATCGTCACGCAGCGCTCGGCTTCGTCGCTCACCATCGTACGCGCTGCACAGCGGGTCTCGTCGGCGTTGGCCATCGCGGCGACGAACCGCGAGCCCTCATCTCCCTCGACGACCTCGACCCCGAGCCCATCCGCATTGAGCTCCACCCTGCGCTCCACGGCCACGAACTCGGCCGGGTCGACCCGCCCTCCCCGCACGAAGGCCTGCCCATCGGCCACGGCCCCCGTGGCGTCGCAGTAGCCGTCGCCCCCGATGTACAGCGGCTCGGTGGGCAGCGGCGCTTCCACGGCCTCGTAGACCTCGACCGCCCCGGCTCCACACGCTCCCTCGGTGGGACCGACGATCATCGAGGGAGGCTGCGCGCACGGTGACCACGAGACATAGACCGGCGGCCCACTGCAGTCCGGGGTCGTGAACATCGGCGTGTAGTCCAGGGTTCGAGGCAAGCAGCGCTCGACCCCGTCGGAGGCCACGAGGAAATCGCACGGGGTCTGCAGCGACGCATCCCATACATCGTGGAGCGTCAGTGGCCCCGACTCGTCGCGGAAGACCTCCGCTTGCAACCGAGAGCCGCTGCGAAAGTGGGGGTCGAACGCATCCGGGCCACTCGGCGGCGGAGCGTCCGTCTCCGTGCCATCCACAGCTCCCGTCGATGTGCTCTCGTCCTCTCCCGAGGAAGCGCCAGCCGACCCCGAAGATCCCTCCGTCTCCGTCCCCGTGCCGTCCAGCGCCCCAGCCGTAGGGTTGAACAGGCAACCGGCTGCCAGGGGCAGGACGGTCAACAGCGGCAGACGGAGGTGGAGCATCGTATCGGCGGTAGAGACCCCCGCCGCCGATCCGTTCCCACCCAAAACGTCCCGCGGCCGGCCGCTGCCCGCCCCCTACGGCGCGCGACACCCCCGCCGTCGCCAGCTCGGTGCGCCCTCGCACCAATGACCACGTGCGAGCGGGAAAAAAGAGACGTCCTCATGTGAACCGAGCCCCCACCGATTCCGTCTCGCAGGTGAGACACGAGCGTCGTCCATCGGGGATCGTCCGAGGTCGGCACGGACCCAGGACGACACGGTCGACCAATCCCACCGACCGCGACGCGGCCGAATGTGTCCGCACCATGCGACGCCACCTTGGTTGCCGGCCAGCTTCTGGTGTTGACATCGAACGCGATCCACTCCGTCGCGCCAACAGGGCTGCCGAGCGCGGTGTCCCATCGCGGTCGCCGTCCCACAAATCGCCGAGCGTCGCCTTGACCGGGTTTTGGTTCGCGCTGATACTTTCGATCGACGCCGGCTCATCAGTAGCTAACGCGAGACGACGTCACGGGGATTGACCCCCAACAACAAGCTTCACGACCGTCATCACCCGGCGGTCGGGGACCATCGGCTCGAGATGCGCCATTGCGGCCTTCATCGTCGACCCGGCGGTGCCGCAACTTTGCAGCCCGCTCCCACGCGGCCGTCTCAACACGGCCACCCCCGCGAAAAGGGACACCCCATGAGCGCCAACATTCTCGAGCAAGTCACCCTCGACCCCACCGTCGCCCTTCTCAGGCCCGGTCCTGCCGCCCGCAACGCCGCCACGCGACAACAGATCCGTGATCTGTACGTGCGCCACCAGCCGCAGGTACGCAGACTGGTCAGCCTCTACTACCGCGGCAACACGGGCGCGGCCGAGGACATCGCGCAAGACGTGTTCGTGACCCTGTGCGAGGAATTCGACCGTCTCGACAAGTCGCGCCCGCTCGAGGGCTGGTTTAGCCGCGTCACCATCAACCGCTGCCGAAGCCGACGCCGACGCGACGTGGTTGCCACGACGTACGTCACCCGGACCCGGGAGGCGAGCCGGCCCGACACTCCGCCCGAGGCGGATCCCGAGACCGTCACGACCCGGCATCTCACCCTCGAGCACGTCTCGGGTCTGATGCATCGGCTGCCCGCCACCCAACAACAGGTGCTGCGGAGCTACCACTTCGACGGCGAGAGACAGGTGGACATCGGCTCCCGCCTGGGCATCTCCAAGTCATACGTCTGCAAGCTATTGAAGACCGCGGTGGAGAATCTCAGGCAAGAGATTGGCGAAGGTGAAGCGCTGCCGAGCTCAATGGCCACGGCACGACACTGAGCCGCTGCCGAGGCTCCCCAGGGAGCCCGAGCCCGTGGACAGGAACATGAGCCGCGGGTCCCCAATGGAAGATGAGGAGATTGATGGACGACGTCGAGAAGTTCACAGGAACGATGAGAGGGGTCGCCGTACGGGCACCCAACGTGGAGCACACACGACGAGTCACCGCGGCCAATGCCGTCGACCTCGAGGAGGATGAGCCCGTCCGATGCGTGCGGGTGGTCAACGGGCCCCTGCGCGGTGCCATGTATCTGCTCAACCACCGCGTCGTCATCGGCCGTGACGGGATCTGCGACA
>JAHZJA010001267.1 GCA_022601155.1 Deltaproteobacteria bacterium
CCGTGGGGGCGTTGTTGTCCGTCGCTACCGAAGAGGCCGCTTCGCGGCTGTCGCTGTTCGTCGGAAGCGAGTCGGGGTTCGTCGACGCGATCGACTTCAGCACCCAGGCCGAGGCGCTCGCCGATCCGATGGTGGTGGAGCACTTCGAGGCCGGGACGGGTGGCTTTCCCAGTTTGGCGCCGCAGCTGGATGCAGCCCGCTGGCTTGCGAAGGCCGCGACGTTGATCGCCCAGATCGGCTTGGGGGACGACGACCTGCGATGGCTGCTCGAGCATGGGGCAAGCCACGGGATGCTGACGCCCGCCCAGTTCCCGACGTCTCGTGTCGAGGGGGCATCGCCGCTGCTCGATGCCTGGCTCGACCTGCACCGGTTTGCGGCGTTCGCCCGCGAGCACATGTCTGGCCTCGTCGATCTTCGTCGTGTGCTCGATGCGGCCGAGCCCGAGCTACGGGCTGAGCTCGCCGTCGCGACGGGATGGGAGGAGCCTACCCTCGCCGACGCGGATTCCTCGATCGTCGTCGTCCTGGCCCAGCGGGGGCTCGCCGTCGCTGAGCTGCGCACGATCGATGGCCTCGAGCAGCTGGGGCGGGCATTCGAACTCGCCCGGCGGTTGGGGGTGACGGCGGCTCGGGCAGCCACGTGGGCGCTCGCGACTCCGGATACCGCGATCGCACGAGACATTCAGGCCGCGGCCAAGGCCCAGCTTCCTGCCCAACGATGGAGCAGCGTGGTCGAGCCGATCCGCGACGCCTTGCGCGAGCGCCAACGCGATGCACTGGTCGCATACGTGCTCGCCGCGGATCCGGAGCTGACCGGGGCGGCCGATCTGTTCGGGCGATTGCTGGTCGACGTCGAGGTCAGCGCGTGTGTGCAGACCTCGCGCATCAAGCAGGCGCTCGCCTCGGTCCAGACGTTCGTCCAGCGGGTGCTCCTCGGCCACGAGCCCGGGGTCAGGCTGTCGTCGTCGGCGGCGACCGAGTGGAGGTGGATGTCCCGCTACCGGGTGTGGGAGGCCAACCGAAAGATCTTCTTGTGGCCGGAGAACTGGCTGGAGCCCGAGCTGCGGCACGACAAGACCGAGTTGTTCCGCCAGTTCGAGCACGAGCTGCTCGGGGGCGAGCTGTCGGCGGAGTCTGCGGAGGCCGCGGTCGGTTCCTACTTGCAGGGCCTGGACCACGTCGCACGGCTCCGGGTGGCGGGGATGTACCACGAGCGGGAACTGGGGCCCGCCGATACCGTCGTCGTCGATCGCCTTCACGTGTTTGCGCGAAACCATGTGCGGCCATACCGGTACTTCTATCGGGCCAGGATCGACGACGCCTACTGGACGCCATGGGAAGAAGTTCCGCTGAAGATCGAGGCCGAGTCGGTGATACCCGTCGTGCTCCAGCGGCGCTTGACTCTGCTGTGGGTCACGCCCCAAGAGCGCTCGAAGTCGGCCGAGGCTGCGGAGCCGCTGAAATACCACGAGCTTCGTCTGTCGTGGTCCGTTCGAGGCCATCGTGGATGGGGAGATGTTCGCACGGCCATTCGTACGTCGAACGACATGGGGATTCACTATGTGGCTCCGTACACCGACGCCGCACCGGACGAGTTGAAGGAGTTTCCCGAGTATTGGTTGCGGTTGATCGACGGAACCGAGCTGTTCTTTCGAGCGCATCGACTCGAGTCCGGGGAGTTGTCCGTCGAGCCTGGGTTCTTGTCGGCGGAAGCCGGTCAATTCGGATTTCCTGCAACCTTTCGCCTGGCCAATGTCGATGCCGAACCTCGGATCGTGTCGTGGCGTGCGAACGACAGGGTGCGACGGCCGCAGCATGCCATCTCTCCGAATCCTGCGATGTGGCTTCCGCGCCCATTGGCCATGAATCCTCGACAGCAGTGGTATGAACTCGATCGGGCTCAGTACAGTGCGACTGATTTTCTCGAACATGGGCTCCAGGTTCCGGTGCGGTCGGCCTGGAGCGGTGAGCTGAAGTTTCAGCGTCTGTTCGATCCACCTCACGCCTATACGCTGGCAGCTTCGAGTCAGTACGAGGAGTTTTCGAGCCAGTCACCGATGGTCTACCAAGACGGTCATCGATCGCTGCTTATCGTACCGCGGCCTCCCAGTCTCACGCTGCAGGCCCTGCCGTGGGTGGAGCTGGCGGGGCCGGCCCTCGAGGCCCTCGGAGGGCTCTCCCACGCCGGCAAGCTTCCTCCCGTCGCGCCGATGGGCCCCTCGTCGGGGGAAGGGGCGCAGGGGGTGGGGTGGGAACCCGAGGACGAGCTTGCCAGCCTCCCCAAGGCCGCGCCCCAGACCGCGAGTGCGCTCGAGGCGTGGGAACGCTGGACGTTCCAACTTTCCGCCTTCGGCCACCCGGTGGCCGGTGACCTGGTCGATCTCGTACGCCGTCACGGGGTCGAGGGGCTGTTTCGGCCGCCAGCCGACGGCGAGTGGTCCAGCTATC
Source organism: Deltaproteobacteria bacterium (assembly GCA_022601155.1). Lineage (GTDB taxonomy): Bacteria > Myxococcota_A > Polyangia > Nannocystales > Nannocystaceae > Paraliomyxa. The sequence goes on from JAHZJA010001267.1 coordinate 2,449, forward strand.
AGCGGCAGCTCGTTCGTACGGAGCTGAGCGAGTTCTACGGCCTAGCCCGGGAGACCAGTACCGCCAGCGGGTCGGTCATCGATCTCATCGACTTCTCGCCCGGTGGGGCCTACTCGGCCTACAACTGGGAGTTGTTCTTCCACGCACCGATGCTGGTGGCGTTGCGGATGATGGAAGACAACCGGTTCGAGGAGGCGCAACGGTGGATGCACTTCGTGTTCGATCCGACGGAGGGCGGGGCCGCGCCGACTCCCTCGCGCTACTGGAAGATCAAGCCCCTGTTCGAATCCACGGCGACCAGCGCCGCCGAGCAGATCGAGGCTCTCCAGTACGATGGCGATGATGCGGCCAAGATTGCCGCGCGCGAGGCGACCAAGGACCAGATCGACAGGTGGCGCCGCAATCCGTTCTTGCCCCACGCGCTGGCGCAGCTGCGGACCGCGGCGTACCAGCGCTGGGTGGTCATGCGGTACCTGGACAACCTGTTGGCCTGGGGCGATCACTTGTTCCGCCAGCGAACCATGGAGGCCAACAACGAGGCGCTGCAGCTATACTTGCTCGCGGCGGAGCTGCTTGGGGCGCGGCCCGAGGTGCTGCCGAAGCAGGAGGCCGTCGCCATGTCGTACGCCGACGTGCAGGGGAACTTCGACGAGTTCTCCAATTTCATTGCGCAGGCGGAGAACGCGATCCCTCTGTTGTCCCTGGACACCAAGCAACGCTCCGTGTCAGCCAAGCTCGCCCACGCCACGCTCGATGTCCCCGTGGTGCAGGCGACGGCCAAAGCCAAGGTGTTCGCGACGCTGGCGTTGGGTGGCGACGCGAAGTCGCTGGTGTCGATGCTGCAGCAAGCCTACTTTGGGTCGTCTATCGAAGGATCACCGAGTCCCTACTTCTGCGTTCCGCACAACGAGGAACTGCTGCGCTACTGGGACCGGGTCGACGACCGGTTGTTCAAGCTCCGCAACTGCCTCGATATCGAGGGGATGGCCCAGACGCAATCGTTGTTCGCACCACCGCTCGACCCGGGGGTGCTGGCTCGAGCTGCCGCCGCCGGGGTCGATCTGTCGACGGCGCTCAGTGACATCGGCGCTCCGTTGCCGCACTACCGCTTCTCCACGATGCTCGGGCTCGCCAAGGAGTTGGCCGCCGAGGTGCGCGGCTTCGGGACGGCGCTGGCCGAGGCGCTGCGCAACGCCGATGCGGAGGCCCTCGTCGAGCTCCGGGCCCGTCAGGAGGCCGAGCTGCTGGCGACGTTGCGGCAGGTCCGGGAACAGCGGATCACCGAGGCCTCCGAGGCGGTGGGGGTGATCGAGCGCGCGGTCGAGGCCGTCGAGCATCGGCGAGCCCACTACGCCTCCTTGATCGAAGGCGACCTCAACTCGTATGAACACAACCAAATCGTCAAGCTCGGGGAGGCCAAGGACCGGCTGCGCGAAGCCGGTCAGTCCGAAGCGATTGCCGCGTCGCTGGCTTCGATTCCACAGTTCAGCTTCGGGATCAGTGCGGGGGGCCCCAGCAGCAGCGTGTCGTTCGGTGGACAGCAGCTCGCGGCGCAGCACAGCGAGAGCGCGGCACTCAAACGGAGCAGCAGCAGCGAGTTTCAGACGGACGCGTCGGTATCGGGGCTCGTGGCGGCCCATGGTCGACGTGCGACCGACTGGACGCTACAGGCCGAGCAGGCGGAAAAGGACCTCGCTCGGCTCCAGCAGGAGCTCGTCGTGGCTCGGGCACGAGTCGAGGTCGCCCAGCGCGAGCTGTCCGACCACGACGTGCAGACGTCCAACGCCCAGCAGGTCGACGAGTACCTACGGGGCCGCTACTCGAGCGCGGAGCTGTTCCGCTGGTTGGGTTCCGAGCTGTCGCGGAGCTACTTTCAGGCGTACCAGCTCGCCTTCGAGATCGCCAAGCAGGCGCAGCGCTGCTATCAGCACGAGCTCGGCACGCTGCAGGCGAACTTCATCGAGTTTGGCTACTGGGACAACCGTCGCAAGGGCCTGCTGGCGGGCGAGCGGTTGCTCCACGATCTGCGCCGGATGGAGACCTCGTACCTGGCCAACCATCGGCGCGAGTACGAG
>JAHZJA010001268.1 GCA_022601155.1 Deltaproteobacteria bacterium
CGGATCTTCGCCAGCCGTCGCGCGGCCGTAGATCGGTGGACACCCACCACCGCCGCGAGTCCATCCAGACCAACACCATCGATCGCATACATGCGCAGCAGCGTGCGATCGGCGGCCGGAAGCCCCGCCACCGCAGCCTCGAACGCGGCACGGAAGACGCCTTGTTTGCGCTCGAACCCCGCCGCGGCTTCGGGATTGGCCGAGGCCAACAAGATCGCCGACAGATCATCGGCCGGAGACTCTCGTCGGCGCCGCTGGGTTCGTCGCTGGTCGAGCGCGGCTCGGGTTGCGACCACGCGCACCAGCGCACCAAGCTGCCCCCGTCCCGCATACGCGACCAATCGGGGGCGTCCGTCTTCTTTGGTGAGCAACAGCTTGCGACGGGTGTCCTGAGAGACATCCGCGAGGTCATCGGGCGTCAGGCCCATGTGGCCCAGCATGCGCGGCAGCTTGCCGAGATAGTGGGTTTCGAACGCTCGCAGGGCGGCGGGCTGACGCTCGGCGCACGCCACCGCCAGCTGAACCTCGGCCGGGTCGAGCTTGTCCAGCGCCACCCCGGCCGCGACCGCCTCCCCCAGCGCCCGAGCCAAGGGCACCGCGTCGACCACGGCCTCGGGCCAGGCCTGCTGCGCGCGGGAGATCCACCCGTCGAGCGTCTCCAGGGTCACCTCGTCCGCCACCGTGGAGGAGCCGCATGCCTCGACGAAGACCTGGAGTTCGGCTGAGCTCACCGCGACGCACAATACCAGTCCACGCACCCCACGTCGGTCACGTCGTTCATCGGTTCTCGGCCAGCCACTGGTCGACATTGGCGCGGAGGGTCGCCCCGTCGGGGCCCGAGATCAGCGGCAGCGCGGACTCGGCCATGGCGATCGCCGCGTCGTGGTCTTCGGGCAAGATCACCCGCGCCAGCGCAATGGTCAGCGAGCCGCGGTTGAACTCATCGAGCTCCAACGCGAGCGCCTGCTCCAGCGCAGCCTTGGCTCCCGGTCGACCCAGCTCCACCATGTTCACGGCAATCCCGGCCGCGGCCACGACGTGGAGAGGAGACTCTTCGCCAGCCAGAGTCGACAGCCGCTCGAACGCGTCCAGCGACTCCTCCGGGCGCCCGGCTCGCGCCAGCGCCTCCGCGTACACGCTCAAATCGTAGGCAAACGCCGGGTCGTCGGTCCCACCGACCCGCTCGCGGGCCGCGAGCATGTCGGCCACCTCCCGCACCGCTTCGTCGTGCCGCCCCTGCATGCTGTACGCCACACCGAGCATCCCCCGCACCGTGAAAGCCCGCTGGGTGTCCTGTTGTCCGTGGTGCTCGAGCACGGCCAGGGCTCTCCTGATCAGCGCCGCACCGGGCACGAACTCGCCCCGCTCGAGCGCCTGGCCCCCGAGCGCGAGCAGGACGTCGGCGGCCGGCAGCGCATTGGGCCCTCCCCGTCGCTCGATGGCCGTCAGCGCCTGCTGCAGCTGGGTCTCCGCCTCCTCGGCACGACCGCCGAGCATCAGCGCCCGCGCGACATCGAAGCGCGCGTCGGCGACCAGCGGATGATGCTCGCCAAGCTGCTCGCGACGCAGCTCGAGCAAGGCGCTGGCGTCCTCATAGGCCTCGTCGCCACGGCCCATGGCCGCGAGGTTGATCGCGCGCCCCTGGAGAATCCGGGCCCGGGTCAGCTCCTCGATTCCCGCGGCATCGGCCACCGCCAGTGCCTCGTCGAAGCGGGTCAGCGCATCGGCATAGGCCTCTCGAGCCACGAGCAACGAGCCATGTTCGATGGCCAGCCGAATCTGTAGCCGCGGCGGATCACCGACGCGCCGCACCGCTTGCCTCGCGGCCTCGATGAGCGTGTCGGCGCTGTCGTACCGCAGCTGCCCTCCCATCCGAGCCGTGATCAACTCCAGACGAGACGCCGCGATGAGCTCGTCGTCGCCCACTTCCGCCGCCACCATGCCCACGTCGACGAACTGCTCGCTGGCCCGCGCATGATCGCCGCGTCGAAGGCTCGCACGCCCGCGCACCAACATCAGCTGCGCACGCGCCCGCGCCATCTCCATCGACTCGGAGTCGGCCAGGGCTGCCCCTCGCTGTTCCACCTCGTCGTAGGCCCCCAGGGAGTACAGCGTCGACAGCTCGGAGAGGTCCTCGACCGCCGCGGCCGGCAGCGTGGGCACCCCGACCCGACGCCGGGCGCAGTCGTCCACGTCCGGTAGATCGGCGGCCGCCACGACGGCGTGCTCGAGCAGATCGGACGCGGGACGCTCGACCAGTCCCCGGCTCAACGCCGACAACGAGGCGCGCCGCTCATCGAGGCAGGCCATGCGCACGTCCAGCAGCTCCTGGGGCTGTACCCCGTGGACATGGGTCGCCTCGCACGTCTCGGTCGCGACCGTCGTCCAGCGACTGGCGTACTGGTCGAGCCGTGTTCGCAGGCGCTGCGCGGTCTCGTGCCCGGCATCGCTGTCGTCGGCCGAGCCCAGGACCTGCGCCACGGCCTGGGCTCGGTCGTCGTCCCACACACCGACCAGTCGAGCCCCGAGGTCGACGCAGGGCGTGGGGGCCTCGGTGTCAGGGCCCAGCCCCAGCCCCAGCACGACCCCTCCCACGAGCACGATGCCCCCCGCGGCCCCCATCGCGATGGAGCGCCGCCGTCGGGCCGGAGCATCGACCGCACGCCGCAGGTCGCGGAGTAGCCCCCGCATGGTGGGGTAGCGGTCGGCGGGGTCGCGCTGCATCGCGCGACGCAGCCCGGCCCAGACCGCCCGCGGCACGGCAACCCGCACCGGGGGCACCGCCGCAATCCCCTCGCTCACGCTTCGGCGCAGGGAGTCGAGGTCTTCCCCGGTGAACGGATAGCTCCCGTACAGCGCAGCGTACAGCGCCACCGCAAACGAGAACTGATCGGCGGCAGCACCGACGTCTCGACTGTCGCGATACTGCTCGGGTGCCATGAACCGGGGCGTCCCCATCATCGCCCCGGTGTGCGTGAGGTTGGTACCCAGCTCGAGCGAAGCATCGTCGTAGGAGTTGCAGGTGCCGTCGGCGACCCCGGCCAACCCAAAGTCGGTCACCATGACGCGACCGTCCGATCGCACCAACACGTTGTCGGGCTTGAAGTCGCGGTGGACGAGCCCCACCTCGTGGGCGGCCGACAACCCCTCCCCGGCGTGGAGAAATTGCTGCACCACCGCCGACCAGGGTCGCTCCCGTGCATCGCACCACTGCTGGAGCGTCCGGCCCGGCACCAGCTCCATCGCGAGATAGACCCCGTGCTCGTGTCTGCCCACGGCATGCACCGTGACCACATTGGGGTGGGACAGCTGCGCCATCGCCTGCGCCTCTCGTACGAGGCGGCGCCGCGCATCTTCGGAGCGCGAGTGCACCAGCAACTTGAGCGCAACGTCGCGGCCCAGCACGGTGTCCCGAGCCCGCACCACGATGCCCATCGCGCCCTGCCCCAGCACCTCGACCACGGTGTAGTGCTCGATGACATCGCCGGGCAACGGACGCAGACCGCGACTCATCGCGGTGCTGGAGGGCAGCGTGTCCTCCATGTCCGCATCGCTGGTGTTGCCCTGGAGCGGACGGGCGACCTCGGCCAACAGCCGACGGCAGTCCTCGCAGCCGTCCGCATGCGCCAGGATCGCCCCCCGTTCGGTCCCGGACACATCGTCGGCCAATAGTCGAGCGACGACGGCATCGTCCAGGCATTGCGACACCACGACGCCGGAGACCATACCACCACCAACGCACGGCCCTGGAGCTTGGTCTGGGCACGTCGCCTCCGCGACGAGCGAATTGGGCTCGCCCGTGCGACGACTCGGTCGACGCGGCGTTGGAGGGATGTCCCGATGCACATCCACCTGCTGTCCTTCGTCGTGCTCATCTGGCTGCCGTGGATGAATCCGCGGCTGACGAGCGTTCACCACGATGACCGCCCCCACCCGCTAGACACGACGATTGCACCCGCGCAGCCCTCGCGAACGCATCCACCACGGTCGCGAAGCCACGGCCCCTCGCGACGCGTTCCGATGGGCGCTGCGGCGAACCTCACCCTCAAGGCAGGCCGCCTCTGACTCGTGCTCGGCTCAACGAGGCGCGAGCACCCGCAGGTCCCACAGCGGGCCGGCCGTGCAACATCCCGCCTCGCCCTGGTCGACGCGACCCGGACACCAGTCTTCGTCGCCCGCATTGTTGGCGGGACCGTTGCCGCACTGGATGTCGTTGTACACGGGGTTGCCCGCAGCGCCCGGCCCCGGGCCAATCGCCTGGCAGATCTCGAGCACGGAGAACACCCCATAGGGCGTCTGCACATCGATGTCGCCCACGTCATGGTCGAAGGTGGAGTCGCAGTAGCACTGCCCATCCACCGAGTAGCTATCGGACCAGTTGTTGCCGGGGGCGTTTTGGACCTGACCGAGGTCACAGCCGGGAGCAGGGCCGAGGCAGCTGCCCGTCTCGCACATCCCATCGGCACAGTCGTCCGGTCCTTCACACGCCGATCCCAGGGGGCAGGCCGGACAGGCCCCTCCGCAGTCGACGTCCGTCTCGTCACCGTCGAGCTCGCCGTTGTCGCACGCCGCGGCACCGGTCGTGGGGTCGTCGGTCTCCCCGGGGCCATCACTGCTGGCGTTGGTCGTCGCAGCGTCGGTCGTCCCGGGGCTGGTCGTTCCGTTCCCAGTCGCATCACCACGCCCGGTGCTGTCGCCCACCGAGGAGTCTTCCGGGGTCGCAGTCGCGGTGGACGTCGCGGAACCCGACGCCGACGTCGAGCCAGAACCGTCGTCCGCAGGAGCGTCGGTCCCCGGACAACCAAGCAACAGCGCCAACGCACCCACTGCCCCCAACCCTCGCCACACCGCGGTCCGACTCATGTGCAGAGGGTACCGCTGCGGCCCCCAACACCACAGTGTGTAGGGGCTGCAATCCTCGTTCACGGATGAACTGCCGCGCGTGTATCGAGCCGCGCCAGATGTTCTCGGATCGCGATCACCTGCGGATGCTCGGGGGTCAACGCGACACGCAGCGCCAGCGCACGAGCGTAGCTGTCTCGGGCCTGCTGCGGCCTCGACATGGACTCGTACGTACGGGCAAGCACCACCAATACTTCGGCCACCCGAGCGTGCTCCTGGCCGTACACCCGCTGACGGATCGCCAGTGCGCGCTCGAGGTGGGTGGCCGCGAGCGACGCTTCGCCCAACGCCAGCTCGGTGCTCGCGAGGTCGAGCAGCGTGGACGCCACCGCCCGATCGTCGGGACCGAGCGCCGCCTCCCGCAGCCTCAGGGACCGCTCCAGAATCTCGCGCGCCCCCGACAGCTGTCCCGCCTCTCGCCGTCCGCGACCGAGCCGATGCAAGAAGAACCCCACGGACGGATGGTCGTCGCCGTAGTACTCCACCGCCGAGGCCAACGCCTGATCGTACAGCGCCAGCGCAGCGTCGTGCTCCCCCAACGACAGCTGAGCCGACGCGAGCGTGGTCTGGAGGATCGCGATCCGATCGGGGCGTCGCTCTGTCGACAGCGCCCGGCGAAGCGCCGCAATCGCGGCGGAGGCATGGCCGGCGTCCCGAAGCGCCTCTCCCACCACTCCATCGACACGATGAACATCACCGCCTGCCCGACGCAGCGCCGCCCGGACGAAATCGGCAGCCGCGTGCACGCGCCCAGGATCGGCCCCGAACATCATGGTCCGGACCAGCGCCATCGCCACCTCGGCCTCCAGTGCATCGTCGTGGGCCTCAGCCGCGTCGAGCATCGCCGCCCGCAGCATCGCTTCGGACTGCGGCTGCCCCCCCACCCGGCCGAGCACCGCGCCCGCCAGGTGTCTGGCCTCCGCCCGCGTGGGCACGAACCCGACGGCCTCGGCCTGCTCCACCACGCGCTCGGAGAGCGTCCGTGCCTCCGCGTAGCGGCCCGTGCCAAACAGCGCCCAGCCGCGGTCGAGCTGCGGACGCAGTGCCCTGACCGCCGCCCGTCGACCCTCGTCGGTGGGTCGTGCATAGCGAGCCGCAGTCGCCTGCGTGGCATCGCAGAGGCGCGGCTCGGGCAGGGTGCGCACCGCTTGCACGGCCTTGGCCGTCGTCGTCTCGTCCCCATCTTCGATGGCCGTCAGCACCGCGGCCCACTGCCCGTGCATCCGCTCCAGACAGTGCATCCGCAGATCGTAGGTGGTGTCGGACTGGGTGCCATGAACGCGGGTGGCCTCGCAGACCTCGCGGTGCGTCGCCGTCCACTGCTCGCGATAGGCATCGAGGCCGTCGACCACCCGGTCGGCGGTGGAGCTCGCGAACGGAACGCCCCGACTCTCCAGTTCCCGGCGCAGCGCCGCGGTGCGGGTCTCGTTCCACACCTGCGATGCGGTGGCCTGACCTCCGTCACAAGGGTCGTGGTCCGATCCCCGCTGATAGGCCACCCACCCCGTCACCAGCACGGCGGTCGCGGCGAGCCCTGCCATCGCCGCCCGTCGTCGCCCGCGACGGGGCCGACCCAGCTCGCTCACCACCACGTCCATCGATGGCGGGCGCTTCGAAGGGGTCACGGCCAACAGCTGCCCCACCACGTCGTCCAGCCACCGCGGTACGACCCGCGCCGGGCGTGACTCGGGCACGCCACGCTCCATCGCATCGCGGAGCTGCGAGGCGTCATCACCCACGAACGGACGCACGCCGTGCAGGGCCTCGAACAACGTGACGCCGAACGAGAACCGGTCGCTGGCCGCCGACGCAGCTTGTCCCGCCAGCACTTCGGGGGCCATATACGGCAACGTGCCGCCGCCCGGATCGGCACCGAGGTCCTCGCAACGCTGGGCCAGACCAAAGTCCACCACCCGCACGCCGTCGTCTCCCACCAGTACGTTGTCGGGCTTGAAGTCGCAGTGCACCACGCCGGCCGTATGCGCCGCCGCCAGTCCTCGTGCCGCCCCCAGCATCACGGCCACGACCTCCGGCCACGGCCTGTCGCGCTCGGCCAGCCACTGCCGCAGATCCACGCCGCGCACGAATTCCATGGCGATGTAGACCTCGTCGTCGTGCTCGTCGGCCTCGTGCACGGCCACCACATTGGGATGCGACAGCCGGGCCAGCGCGCGCGCCTCCGCGAGCACCCGGGCTCGCGCCGCCTCGCCGCGCTGCCGCAGCACCTTGATCGCGACCTTGCGGTCGAGCACCGGATCGTAGGCCGCGAGCACCGTTCCCATCGCGCCCGCTCCCACCCGCTCGAGCACGGTGAACCGTCCACGGGTCGGCGCGGGCGCATCCACCCCCAAAAGTCCCCGCCGCACGTTGGCCCGCATCACGTCGGCGACCGCATCGCGCTCGACCGGTCTGGCGTCACGCAACCAGGCTGCGTCGGGCCCATCGTCCCGCTCGTCGGCCACCACGGCCCAGTGGTATATCACGCGCGATGATCGACGATGCGGCGCTGCTCGACGCATGGCGGGCGGGTGACCGCGATGCCGGCGACGCGCTGATCGGCCGCCACTTCGATGCGGTGTGTCGATTCTTCCGCAGCAAGCTGGGCGACGACGTGGAGGACTTGGTGCAGCGTACCTTCCTCGATTGCGTGGAGAGTCGCGAGCGCATCCGTCACCCGAGCTTCGTCGCGTACCTGTTCGGGGTGGCGCGCAACCGCCTGTTCGATCACCTCCGCCGCGAGCTCCGCCGCCCCACCGAGGCACTGGGGGAGCGCTCGATCGCCGACATTCGCACCCACTTGAGTGGCCGCCTCGCCCGCGCCCAGCACCACGCGCTGGTGGTCCGCGCCATGCAGGCCCTCCCCGTCGACTTCCAGATCGCGCTCGAGCTGGCCTACTGGGAAGACCTATCGGGGGCCGAAATCGCCAGTGTGCTGCAGATTCCGGCCAATACGGTGCGAAGCCGGCTCTCGCGAGGACGGGCCCTGCTGCGCGAGCGGGTGCAGACCCTCGCCGCCCAGCCAGCCGAGCGCGCCCAGACGCTCGCCACGCTTCAGGCACGGCTACCCGCGCACGACCCGTCGCGCTGAGCACCGGCTTTTCTCCGCGCGAAAACAATCGACGCCACCCGGGATCAAATCGTGCCGCCGCGCGCCCTGCCCTGCAGGACGGCCAACGACCACCATGACGCGCACGATCCACGCCCTGTGTTGCCTGACGACCATCACGCTCGCCCCCGCGTGCCTCGACCCGACGGCGGGGCAACCCGACCCCGACCTCGGATCCGAGCCCGACGATCCGGGCGACGGTCGCGACGATGGCTTCTTTGCGGGCAAGGCCGACGGGGCGTGTGTGGAAGAGGACACGCCAGCCGGCGACGGGGTACTGGCGTTGGTCAACGATCCCAGTGTGAGCTTCGAGTTCCTCGACGCCCCGCTGGCGCAAGGTGGCGTGGGCCTGGATCGACGCGCCGCCCAGGGAATCGTGGAGGGCCGCCCCTTTGCCGACCTGCAGCAGCTCGATGCCGTCCCCTACGTGGGCATCCACGCGTGCTCGGCCCTCGCCCACCACGCGTGCAATGTGGAGCAGCGCTGCGTCGCGCCCCTGCCCCTGTTGAGCTGGAACACCGAGCACTTCCCGCTGACCCCCGCTGCACCCGGCGGCGTGATCGACATCGTCGACGAGCTACGACCCGCCCTCGTGGGCCTGCAGGAGGTCGAGCACTCGGGAGCGTTTGGCGACGTCCTCGATGGACTCGATGGCTACAGCGGGATCTTGGGTGAGCCCGGCCCGTTTACCCGCGTGGGCTTGCTGATCGACGACCATGCCCTCGAGGTGTTGGCGGTGGAGCACCTGTTCGTCGACGATGGCTGGGCATTTCCCCGCCCCGTGCTCGGGGTACGGGTCCGGCCTCGCCGTGCCGCCACCCCCATGGAGATCACGGTGCTCGTGTTGCACCTCAAGGCCCTGCCCGATGCCACCAGCCGCTCGCGCCGCGCCCTCGCCATCGAGGACCTGCGCCAGCTCGTCGACGAACGTCGCGCCCAGGGCAACGGCGAGATCGTGATCCTCGGCGACTGGAACGACGAACTCCTCGATGCTCCGGCCGTCAACGTGTTCACCCCGCTGCTGGACGACACTGCCTTCGCCAAGTTCTTGACCTTCGACGCCGCCGAGTCGGGGGAAGCCACGCTCATCCCGTTCAACGCGTTGCTCGACCACGTGATGGTCACGCAGGAGGTGCTCGCGGTAGCGCCCCACCTCAGCACCGAGATCCTGCATTTGGACATGACCTGGTCCCCGGACTACGAGCAGACGGTCTCCGACCATCGACCGGTCCTCTCGGTCTTCGGCCTGCCCCAACCCTGGTGACCCGATCCACCGGCTCCGCGCCGAAAACTCGGTTTTCTTGCGTGGGAGCGGGCCGGGCTGGTGTCCTCGGTTCGTGCGTCCGTTCCAGAGCCCTGGTCCCGCGCGTCTCGTTGCAAGGCGAGCGGGGTTGCACCACGGGCTGCTGGCGCTCGTCGTCACCGCCGCCTGCGGTGCGCCGAACCCACGACCGGGCCCCGTCGCGCGACAGACCAGCGACAAGGCGGCACTGTTTGGCGACCCCACCCTGGTGCCCACCCGGGCCGGCGAGCGCGCGCGCCAGGAAATCGCGCTGGCGCACGAGATCGAGCACGCGGCCCGGGTCCTGCCCGCGGTCGCGCGAGTGCGGGTCGACGTGGAGCTCGACCGCACGCCGGCCTCCACCCCCGCTCCCCCCCGGGCACTCGTCGTCGCCCAGCAACGGCTCGACACCGATCGGGCCCAGCTGCGCGACGCCATCACCACCATCGGGGCGACGGTCCTCGGCCCCAACGCTCAGATCGAACTGGTCATCGAGTCGGCGCCCGCCCAAGCCCCCACCCGCTGGCTACCCGGGTGGCCGCTGGTGATCGGCGTGCTGGGGCTCGGGTTCTTCGGGGGGATGCTGGCCGAGCGTAGCCTCCGAATGCGACGCTCGGGCCTGCGAACCAGCGTGCGGTGAGCGATCGCCTCAGCGGCACAGGAACTGCGAGATCGGGTGCTCGGGCACGTAGCACACGCAGTTGTCCGGATCGATGCAGCACTCGGGGTTGTCGCAGTAGGACCCGCCGATGCACTCGCCGAAGCAGCCTCCGCCGCACAACATCTGTGAGATGGGATGCTTGGGCGCGTAGCAGACGCAGTTGTCTGGATCGATGCAGCACTCCGGATCGTCGCAGTAGGATCCGTCGATGCACTCACCAAAGCAGGTGTCGCAAGGATCGGCGTTGCACAGGATCTGCGAGATCGGGTGCTCGGGCACGTAGCACACGCAGTTGTCTGGATCGATGCAGCACTGCGGGTTGTCGCAATACGACCCACCGATACACTCGCCAAAGCAGTCCTCGCACGGCTCACCACACAGTGCCTGCGAGACGGGGTGATCGGGCGCATAGCAGACGCAGTTGTCCGGGTCGACGCAGCACGCCGGGTCGTCGCAGTAGGACCCGCCGATGCACTCTCCGAAGCACTCTCCGTTGGGGTCGGGGCAGTTGGGCGCGCACGGCCAGTCATGGTCGGGCTTGACCTCGTCCGCCTGGGCCACGGCGGCGCGCTCGACCGAGTCGAACGGCCCGGAATCGGATTGACAGGCAAGCACGACCACCATGGCCGCGAGCAGGAATATCGATGCGACGTTTTTCATCTTGAAGTCCTCGTTGCGCGATGAGCACGGTCGACGGATCCGATCCCAGATCGGATCACGCCGCTCGTTCACCCCAGTACGATACCCTGGAGTTTTGATCGGAGGGGTGGTCCGATGGCCCCGCAAACGGTGCCACAGCGTCGTACACGACCCTTCGAGTCGTCGGTCGCTTGGCGCTGCTGCGGCCCCGTGCCAAGCTGCTGTCGATGCCCCCCGCGTCTGCCGTGCCGACCACCCTGCTGTTTGCGTGCCTGATGGCCGTGCCTGCGATCGCGAACGCCAACCCCGACGTCGAGGCGTGCAACGGCAAGGCACAGGGTGATGCCTGCGGGATCATGAAGATGGTCAAGCCGGCCGACGGTGGCGAGCTCCAGCGCAAGACGATCCCGGGCGCGTGTAGGACCGACGAGTGCTGCGACCTCGACTACTCCAAGGGCAGCCCTCCCGAGACGGTCTGCAGCCCGTGCCTGGCCTGCAAGGAAGGCCCGGCCGACGTCACCGCCACGCCGCCTCCCGCCGATGGCGGCCAGACCCAAGACGTGCCTCCGCGAGCGGGCTACGCCGACGGTCCTCCCCCCGCCACCCCGGCCCAAAACGGCGGGTGCTCGGTGCAAGGATCGCCCGTAGGCGGCGCGCCTTGGCTGATGGGCCTGCTGCTGGCACTGCCCCGCCGCCGCCGCCGCTGACCCCCCGCAGGCGGGGCGTCGATGACCGCGGTCGCCAACGTAGCCGGCCACGGCATTGCACCGCACCACACCGAGGGCCTGCCGCGCTGCGGGTGACACCGCCTACGGTTGGTGCGACCATGGACATCCGTCCAGCCGATGACATCGACCGAGACCCACGACGAAAGCGCACGCCGCCAGCTCCGGGAGGCTGGACTGCGGGCGACGCCGGCTCGGGTGGCCGTCCTCGGGGTGCTACGGAGCGCAGGCAACCTCCTCAGCCATGCCGAGGTCGTCGAGCAGCTCGACGGTCGAGGCTGGGACCCCGCCACCATCTTCCGCAACCTCGTCACCTTGGCCGAGGTGGGATTCGTGCGGCGGACCGACGTGGGAGATCACGTCTGGCGCTTCGAGCTCGTCGAAGAAGACGATCAAGGCATCACCCACGAGCACGCCCACTTTCTGTGCAAGGGCTGCGGCGAGGTGACCTGTATGCCCGAGTTCGAACTCAAGCTGCCCCGTGGCAGTCGTGTGCCACGCTCGGTGAAGGCCCACGCGGTCGACATTCAGCTGCACGGGCTGTGCGACCAGTGCGAG
>JAHZJA010001269.1 GCA_022601155.1 Deltaproteobacteria bacterium
CGCGCTCCACGTCGACGAGCGCCAGCTGGGCCACCCCGTCTTCGCGCCGAGGGCCCGCCACGGCCATGACCCGATCGTCGCCGTCGAGCAGTTCGAACGTCACCAGCACCTGGCTGGGATGCCAAGGCGCGGGCACCACCAGCTCCACCGCCCCCGCGCCGTCGCCCACCGTCACGTCGACCAACCGCGTGCGGGTATCGGGGGGCACCGTGGGCGGCGGGGCCCCGACTCCACCCAGCGCAACCTGTCGCGACCCGGACCGCGGAGGCCAGGCCCCGATCCGCGCTCGCCGGCCCGCCATCCCTTCGGCCTGCCACTGCACCGTGAACGGCACCCCGGGCTCGACGCGCTCGGGCGTGACCACGTCGTGCAGCTGCGCGCCGTCCTCGAACCGCAGCGCGTGGGCCCAGGCTCCCGCGGGGGCTGGCCCCTGCTCCACCGTGACGGAGGCCGGCTCGGGCGCTCCGCAGCCGCAGACCTCACCCGACAGCGAAAGGCCCAGCACCGCACAAAGGGCCCAACGGAGGCGCGCGAGCATTGGTGGCCGAGTCTGCCGTAGTCCAACGACGTTGTCTCGACATCGCCGCGCGGCGCAGTGCGTCGGCGTCCGTGGAAGCCAGCGCACTGCGCCCAACCACCACCGAACCACGCCGCACCTTGCCGATCGTGGTCGAATTATTTAAACCATTTATATTCGTTTAGTTATTGTGCGTTTTTATAGTTTACCGCTAGTCTTGGGTGCATGCGGAAGAGGGACGCACGACACATCGACGCGCGATGGCTAGGGGGGCTGGGCTTGGTGATGGTCACCGCATGCGGGCCCCAGGTGATCCCGCCCGCAACCGGAGGCAGCAGTTCGACGACAGACGCGAACGACGGGAGCTCCGAAGCGATGCCCCCGGCCGCAACCACGGGCGGCCCGCCGTCCCCGTCCCCGTCCACCTCCACCTCCACCTCCACGATGACCGCCACCGACGGCGTCGACGATGGCAGCACGGAGTCCACGACCTCCGGCGGCGTCCCGTTCCTCGTGCCGCCCGACGGTGGCAGCGGGAAGCTCCAGTGCAGCACCTACCTTCAAGACTGCCCGCGCGGCGAGAAGTGCATGCCATACGCCAACGATGGAGGCAGCGCCTGGAACGCGCTGTCGTGCTTCCCCGTCGACCCCATGCCCGACCTCGTGGGGCAGGCGTGCACCGCCGAGGGCAGTGGTGTCAGCGGCGTGGACTCGTGCGAGCTGGGAGCGATGTGTTGGGACGTCGACCCCGCAACGAGCGAAGGCACCTGCGTTGCGATGTGCGTCGGCACCCCGGACGAGCCGCTGTGTGACGACCCCGAGACGCGCTGCATCACCGCCAACGATGGCGCGCTGGCGCTGTGCCTGCCGGTCTGCGATCCCCTCGCAGACGAGTGTGGCCCCGGTCAGGCGTGCGCGCTGTTCCAGTGCTCGTTGCTGTGCGTGCCTCAGGGGGCCGGCCCGGGCGGAGTGGTGGGCGATCCGTGCGAGTTCGTCAACACGTGTGATCCAGGGTTGTACTGCGCGCCACAGCCCGACGTACCCGGCTGCAACAACCTCTCCGGGTGCTGCGCCGCGTACTGCTACCTCGACGACCCCGGCTCGCCGTGTCAGCCCGGCCAAGTCTGCACCCCCTTCGACCCCGTCACGTGCGGACCCGACCCTGCGTTCGACAACCTCGGTCGCTGTGCTGCCCCGCCATAGCGCAGGGTCTCGCGGCCACAGGGGCCGACGACATCGACGTGCGCCCGCCTTCACGGCTGGCGGGCCGAAGTTCCGGGCTCCACCGATCGCGACCCACCCGCTCGGCGTCAACCACGACAGCCACGGCGTTGCGCTGGTCGATCCATCGCAGCCCGCGTAGTCTGGTGATGGATGCCAATCGTGGGTCACCGTCGAGCATCCCACGACGATCTGCGCACCCGCCTTTCGCTGACGCTGTGGGCCATCGCGGCCACCCTCACGGGCTGCTCCGACGAGCCGGCGTTGCCTCCAGTCGCGTGGGAGAGCGACGTGCTCCGGGTGCGCGTGGAAGACCCGACGACGGTGATCTGCGAGGGCTCCTTCGAAGCCATCGAGCGCCACGCGACCCTCGTCCGCGACGTGCTGGCGCTGGACGGCCGCGACCGCATCCTCGACTACTCGGTGGTCGAACCCGACTCCATCGGCCAGTGGTGTTCCTCGACCTCCACTGCATGCACCCACTCCCCGCCCGGGCAGGTGTTCACGGCCACACCAGTCTTGCTGCACGAGGTGACCCACGCGGTACGCATCCTCAACCCGGACACACGACTGCTCAGTCCGGCGCTCGAGGAAGGCATGGCCGTGCTCTACGGTGACGAGGTCTTTCGCGCACAGACGCCACCGTTGATGGCCGAGTCCCTGCTGCAAGAGCAGATCGTCACGGTGGACCAATACCTACGCACGGGCCTGCTGACCAACATCCTCGTCCAGCGGCACGGGCTCGACGACTTCATGCGCTTCGATCGACTGGCCGCGACCACCCCCGAGGACGAGGCGTTCGCAGAGGTCTTCGGCGAGACCAAAGACCAGTTTGCCCAGGCCGCCGACGACCATGAAGCCTGCGCCCCGCAGCAGTGGCGAGAGCCGCTGCTGGAGTGTGACGATGCCCCCGTCATGCCCGACCCCGCGACGGGTCGGATCGTGCTCACGGGCAACCTGAGCTGTGGTGACCCGCAGGTGGTGGGGCCGACGTTCAGCTGGATGACGACCACCCGTCACTTTCGAGTGCTCGAATCCCACAGCTCGCCGGGGCACCGCGTCGACGTCCCGCGGGGTACGACCGTAGAATTGGTGGGCTGCCAGGCTGGATGTCCCGAGCGGTACTACTACGACTACTTCGCCGGGCCCGTGCGTGGGTACTTTCCGACGCTGGAGCCGGGGGACTATGTGGTGAGATTGACGCGACCGGTCGCGGACGACGCCGGGCCGTTCACCCTCGAGCTTTGATACGCGGCCGGCCGCATCGCCCACGAGCCGACCGCACAGGCCCCGACCGCTGCCGTCGTGCGGGCGGGGCTTGCCACCCCACGCACGACTCGGCCTTGTCGTGCGGTGGCCCTAAAACCGCAGCACGCCCAGCCCGCGCGAGGCGGGCCGTCGGCTCAGCGAGTCCAGGGCGTCGGGCTGGTCGTCGCGTGCCGCTCGGATCGCGATTGCCGTCACCGCTGCCGCACTGGCTGCAATGGCGCCGACCGTCACCCAGAAGTACCACTTCTTCACGATGCGCTCGCGCGGCGGAGCATCGACCGGCTCGACCGGAGGCGTGGGGTCGGCCTTGCGGGGAGGCGGCGGCGGATCCCAGACCTCGTCGAGTTGCTCACGGTGGGTCGACTCGGGCTCGTCGTCCACGATTCCACGGGAGGCCTCACCCACGCGCGACAGCCCTGCCTCGGCTGCGGCGAGCGCATCGGCGTCCTCGCCCGCAGCCTTCTTCGCCTGGCGGTAGGACTTGGCGGCATCGCGATACTCACCCGACTGCTCGAGCACCTCGCCCTCGCGCTGCCAGGTCGCCGCCGTCGGCTCGGCCTCACGCGCCTGCGTGGCCAGCGTGCGGGCCGAGCTCAGATCGCCCGCCTCGACGGCCGCGTCCACGGTGGCCGGCTCGGCCGGGGCCTCGATGGTGCGCAAGGCCGCCCGCGAGGGCACCGACCACGGCGAGGCTTGGGCCGGCACCGCGGTACCGAGCATCGCCATCGCAACCCCCAGGACCACGCCCACTCGAGCCGACGATCCAATCCGCGTGCGTGCGCTAGTCGTAGACATCGTCCTTGATCTCCGGAGGCGTGGGAGGAACCGGCTTCGGTTCGGGCTTGGGCTTGGGCTTGGGCCGGCTGGGGCGGGTCGCCTTGACCGGCTCGGGTGGGGTTTTAGCATCGGTGGGCTCGACCGCGGAAGCCGGAGCCGGCTCCACCGCCACGACCGGCTCGGGCGCGGGCTCGGCCACGACTGGCGGGGCCACAGGGGCGTCCTTGGGCTCTTGGTGACCGAGATGCTCACCGCTGGCGGGCTCCACGGGGGCCGTGGAGGCGGGGGTCTGTGCCGACGATGCAGATGGGTCCAGCGCCGTCGGTGGCGCGGTCTCGGCCGCACTGGTCGGCAGCATCACCCATGCTGCGACGCCACCACCAACCGCCGCCACGAGCACCCCGGCCAAGACGGCCAGCGGCCAACGCGAGCCCGCGCGGGTCGGCGTCTCGACGATGGGCTCGGGCGCAAACGACATCGGCCCCGAGCCGTCGGCCACATGCATCAACCCGATCGGACCCGAACCGAGGCCGTCGCCGACCGCCGCCGC
>JAHZJA010001270.1 GCA_022601155.1 Deltaproteobacteria bacterium
ACGCCGCCGAACGACCTCGAGTCCTCTGCGGTCGCGGCCCCGACACACCGCCGAACACCTACCTCCGACGAAGTCCGCCACGTCGCCCCGGCGTTGTCCTCCGACCCGAGCCGACCACCCGAGAGGACGCCCCTCGCGACGCGGTCTCTCCCCGACTCGACCGCGTCCGAACCTTCGGTCGATGACACCGGGTCGTCCGAGCCGGTCGAGGCCACGCCACAAGCCCCCCGGCTCGGCCGCCGGATACGAGCCGTCAGCCACTACGGTGGCCTCCTGTTCTTGCTGCGCCCCATGGCCCGGTGCGGTGCATGGGAGGTCCTCGCCGATCTCCGCGAGCGGCACGCCTGCGAGCTGCGCCCCATGGTTCACACCCTGGCCGGCCTGATGGTGCCCTCGCTGGCGCCGGACGATCCCGCGCGGCTGGCCCTGTGTGGCCTGCCTCCTTTCGCCGAGGTCCCCGCGCTCTCGGCTTCGGATCGGGCCCGCGCGCTCTTGATCGAGGACCTCACCGATCTATCCGAGCGGGTGCTGGCCACGCTCACCGACCTGATGTCCTCGGAATCCGCGCTCGAGGATCCGAAGGGTCTCCTCTCCTGGCTCGTTCGACGGCGCGTCGAGATCCTCGCCGATCCCGGATGGTTCGAACTGCGCTTCGCCCTCGACACGGTCGAGACCGAGATTCGCCGGGCGGGTCTCGACTGCGATCCCGGATTCATCCCCTACCTGGGGGTCGTGATCAGATTCGTCTATGTCGAACGCTGAGCCCCCCCCGTCCTCGTCGAGCCCGCTGCGCCGGGCCGGCACCGAGACCGCTCCAGACCCGGAGCAGGTCGCGGCCCGGCTGCGCCTGGAGGTCGCTCGCCTCGGAGTACGACTGGCCAAGCTCGTCGGAGGGCTCGATCCCGGCATGGCCGGTGCCGGCATGGAGGCAGGAGCGCAGTTCCTCGCCGACGCATGGACTCGAGCCCAGCCCCGTGACGAAGACCCGGGCCCCCTCTCCTCGGCTCATCCCTTGGGGCGCGTGTGCCGGGCGCTGCACCTGTCGCCGTGTGAAGTCGATCTGGTGCTCCTGGCGGGCATGGCTGAGGAACACGAGGGCTATGCGAGCGTGCTGCAGGGTCTGCACCCTCGCAACGAGCCCGTACCGACCGTGGGGCTCGCGGCTCGGCTGCTGTGCCCGGACTCGGAGCAGCGCACGATGCTGCGCGCGCTCCTCGAGTCCGGGCCGGCCGTCCGTCGCGGGCTGCTGCAGTTGTCGGGCGATGGGCCCTTCTTCAACCAAGGCCTGAGCTTGCCCCCGCGGCTGTGGTCCATCCTGACCGGGATCGACTGCTGGCCTCCCGGAGCCGACCCCATCGATCGTCCGGCACGGCTTTGGGGACTCGAAGAGTGGCTCGAGGTCCCCACCGTAGCCCGCGCCCGCGCCATGGTCCGCGCCTCGGGCGACTGCATCATCGTGTTCACCGCGCCGAACGTGCGAACCGCGATGGCCCGTGCTCGCGCCATGGTCCAGACCACCGGGAATCTCGGGGCGTGCTTCATGCTGCCCGTCCCGATCGACGAGCAGCTCGTTCGTAGGATCGGCCTGGCCGCCGTGGCACGCGCCACGGTGCCGATCCTCGCGCTACGCCCCGACGCCAAGCCCGAGCTGCGCCCCCCGGTGAGCACGCCGGGAGGACCGCTGGTGATCTGTGCCGAGCGCAACGCGGTGGAGCTGAGCGACGCGCAGCCGGTGATCTCGATCGACTGCACCAAGCTCGATGGTCCGGCCACCCGACGCGCGTGGTCCATGTTCTTGCCCTCGATGGCAGACCAGGCCGACGCACTGGCCGCTCGCTATCCACTCGAGCCTGCGCTCATCCAGACCATCGGCGCCGACGTCCGCGCCCACACCGACGATCTGACCCCGGTCGATCTGGACACGGTGGGTCGCTGTGTCCGCGCTCGCGCGGGCGCCATCCGAAACCCGGGCCTCGACGTGCGGACCCCGACCGCGAGCTGGGACGACCTCGTGCTGCCCGCGCCCAAGGCCGCGATCTTGCGCGACGCGGTCGCTCGGATCCGTCATCAGCCCCGGGTGCTGGACGACTGGGGCTTCTTGGCCGATCGCCCCGGGCGCCGAGGGGTTCGCATGCTCCTGGCCGGTCCTCCCGGCACGGGGAAGACCTACTCGGCCGAGGTCATCGCCTACGAGCTGGGGACCGAATTGATGATCATCGATCTCTCTCGGGTAGTCTCCAAGTGGATCGGCGAGACTGAAAAGAATCTCGGCGGCATCTTCGAAGCCGCCGAGGCCTCGTGCGCGGTGCTCTTCTTCGACGAGGCGGATGCGCTCCTGTGTCGGCGCACCGAGGTCAGCGACGCCCACGACCGCTACGCCAACCTCGAGACCGCGTACCTGCTCACTCGTATCGAGCAGTACGAGGGACTCGCGATCCTCGCCACCAACCTGCGCAAGAACATCGACCCCGCGTTCATGCGCCGGCTGGAGTTCGTGGTGGAGTACGAGCAGCCCGGCCGGAGCGAGCGCGTCGAGCTGTGGCGACGACATCTACCGCCGGACGCTCCGCAAGCTAGCGATCTCGGTGTGGCGGAACTCGCCCGCTTCTACCCGATGAGCGGCGGCATGATCCGCAACGCAGCCGTCGCCGCGGCCTTCCTCGCCGCCGAGGACGGCGTCATCGACCGAGATCACCTCCTCCTCGCCATCCGCCGGGAGTACGAGAAATCAGGTACCGCGTTCCCCGGCACCCCCAACCGCCGCCCCGGAGTCCAGGAGAAACCCCATGCCGACACTGGTTGAACACCTCACCGAGATCCACAAAGGGATCGAACCCCTGGAAGAGGACGCGCGTAAAGCCTTCGCAAAAGCCAAGGTGGACGAACGAGACGCCAAGCGCGAATTCGAGGAAGCCGTCGGGGTCCTGAAGACGGCCGACGAAGCGATCGCGCGCATCCAGGGCGAGTTGGGCGCTGTCGTCGTCCCGGCCGAGGCGACCGAACTGGTCGAACAACTCGAAGCCGCCCTGGTCGAGCGACGAAAGGCCCACACGGCCCGTTTCGATGCTCGGGTCACGATGCTGAAGGCCGAGCAGGCGTCTGCGCGTACGGGCGCGACATCGGCGAGGCTCACCGCCGCCCTCGCGACCGTCGCAGGGGAACTCGAGGCCGCCAAGGAGCGCGAAGCCAAGGTCCAGGGCTGGAAGGATCTCGTGACCGATGGCCTGCTCTCGACCTTTCCCGGTGCTCTATCTGCCCTGAAGGAGGAGATGAAGTTCGATGAGGCCAAGGCTCTCTACGAGAGTCCGGTCCTTCCGGGGCCGCTTCGAACGCGGATCAAGGACCGGATGCTCGCCGTGCTGGCCGACGACGCCACGTTCGAGGAGACAGTCCGTCACCGCGAGGACCTCTCCGATGCCGTCCATGAGTCCGAGAACGGATCGCGGGGGCCGTTGCCGGCCAAACGCCGAGCCTTGGCCCGAGCCGAGAAAGCGCTGGAGAACTACGTCACCTCGGTCCAACTCCGAGCCGGCGAGGCATCGGGACGGATCGCCAAGATCCGGGGCCGCAGCCTGGACGAGATCCAGCAGTCGGACGTTCCCGAGGCCCTAGAGAGCACCTCCGAGCGAGACGCCGCGCTCGCGGCCGAGGAGGCCCGGGACGCCACCCGCCTGGACCGCGACGTTGCTCTGCGAGCGCTAACCAACGAGAAGACCCGGCTGCGTTCCATCGATCCCGATGATCCCCTGGACTCGCCAGCGGTCAACGAGCTCCAGAACGGCCTGAACGACGCCGAGGAAGCGCTGAACACGGCGAACGACGACGGCTTCACCGCCGAGATGCAAGCGCTGCTCTCCGCGTGGGAGGTCCAGATTCCCGAGGTCTTGTGGAACAACATCGGAGACTTCGTCGTCGCCAAGTTCCTGCTCGAGCAGATTGCGACCGTCGTTCCCAGCGATCTGGCGGACGCGGTCACCGAAAAGGAGAGCGAGTTGGTGACCGCGCTGGCGATCGAGGACACCGTCGAGCGACGCCTCGCGCTGACCACGGATCTCATCGACGAGGCCAGCGACGCACGAACCCTGCGACTGAGCACCAAGGACGACCGTCTTTGGATCGCTATGCGCGGCGAGACCGACCGCTAGAAGACGAGGACGCCCATGGCCAACACACCCGACATCGATGGTTGCTGCGAGGATCGCAGCACGACGACGCTGCCCCTCGACCCCTTCTGCTCCCTCAACGTCCACTTCGGGATGCTCCTGGGCGTCGAGGACTATCGCACCGTCGACGCCTACCACCGCGGCAAGACGTGGATGCACAGCGCGTGGCTACACGGAGCGGGCGTGGTGTGGGGCTACGGCGTGGGCCTGGACGAAGACTCCGGGGAGCTTCGCATCGAGCCGGGGCTGGCCCTCGATGCAGCGGGTCGGGAGCTCCACCTCGACCACCCCGCGTGCCTGACGCTCGCGCGCTGGTACGAGGTCCACCGGGACGATCCAGAGCTGGAGGTGACTGCGCTGGGCGACGGCGAAATCGCGTTCAGTGCCCACGTTCGCATCCGGTTCGTCGCGTGCCCGTCACGCAAGGTCCCTGCGATGCTCGAGTCGTGCGAGGGCGCGGGTACGACCACGGCGCACTCACGGCTGTGCGAGACGGTGGAGCTCGAGCTTTGCCCGGGGCTGCCTGAGCCCATCCCGCCGGCGTACCACCGCCTGCGGCTGCTGTTCGAACTCGACGAGCCGCGCACGGATCCGGAGGGCGAGATCGTCGCTGCCGATCAGCACGTGCTGGAGATTCGAGAACAGCTGAAGACCGTGTCTCCCGACAAGCGCGCGTTCTCGGTCCAGACCGCGTTTCGGAGCCTCGCGGCCCTCGACGCGGCCGAGCTCGGGCCGGCGACGGGAGATAGCGAGGGCTCGGGAATCCTGCCCGCCCTCGATCCGGCTTGGCTGACCATCGCGGTGCTTACCAGCATCACGCTGCGGCCCAAGGACGACGGCTGGGTCTTGGAGGACGGGCTCGTCGACATCCGTACCCGCCTCACGCACGTCGCCACGCGGCCGCTCCAGGACCTAATCGCGGCGTCGATGATGCAGCCGTCCTCGGCCTCCGGACCCCAGCTCGTACGCTCGAGCTTGATCGTCCAGGGGAACAAAATCGAGATCCTCAGCACCGCCCCGCTGGACCCCAAGAGCCTCGAGGGAGCCATCTCCCTGAGAGTCTTCGACGCGAACGCGGACGCGGACAGCGGCTGGACGAAGCCCGACGACATCTCGTTCGGCGCGACGCTAGAGGACGGAGGTACTCGACTCGTGATCACTGCCGAGGGGATGCCAGAAGGGGATCGCCTGCGGCTGTGGATCGCGGGCACTGGGCCCACGCCGGTCCTCGGGGTCGACGGACTCCCCCTCGCCGGAGCCGACGACGACCACGCCGTCGGACCGCACACCGGTCACG
>JAHZJA010001271.1 GCA_022601155.1 Deltaproteobacteria bacterium
GACGGCGTTGTGGCCCATGGAAAACCGCAGGGCTCGGTTCGCGCTGCGCGGCTCCCGACCTCGGGGCCGGTTGGCCCGGTGTCGACCGGACCACGGGCCTCGTCCGCACGGGTCGGAATGCGATCGGTGAACCTGCGCCATGCGTCGCTCGGCCGCGGGACCCAAGGTGCGGGGCGTCAACGGACTCCGGACAGAGGCCGAGCTCGGGTTGGGGGGTGGGGCCGGTCGGGGTGAGCCTGTGGATCCCGTCTGATCAAAACATGATCACGACGCGGTGGACGGCGCACTGCTGCCAAAATTCGGCCGCGCAGGAGTCGTTGGTGCGCGTTCGCGTGTTCACAATTCGATCACTACCGAACGGTCGCCCGAGCCCAAAGCCTGACGCGTGACGGCCCCTGCGGCCGCTTCTTTCCGCTCGAAGGACGACCCCTCACGATGTCGAAAACCACGCTCTCGCTCCTTGGCCTCGCCCTGCTCACGCCCGCCTGCGCCTCTTCGAATGCACCAGTGGACGACGAAGATGGTGTGCAATCGCACTCCGACGACGTCCCCACCTCCGCCGCCTCCGACCTCGTCACCACCGCCGATCCCGTCGCAGTGAGCGGTCCGCTCTCCTTCTTCGACAACGGCAATGGTGTGTTCGAGCCCGAAGAGCGCGAGTGCAGCGCCGCCCAACAGGAGGTCATCTCGACCGCAGTACTGCGGACCCGGGAGACCTTGGCCGGCCCCGAGGTGCGCGCTTGCATGCGCTCGCGATTCTTCGACGCGTATACGCCGTGCCTGGTTGGGATTGGCGCGGTCCCGTCCGACGTCACGTTCAAGCGCGACGAGTTCCACTTCGCCGACATCTACGATGGATTGTTGACCGACGGTCGCAACCCGATCGAGGTCAGTTGCGACCACGAGGCGGACTACGAGACCGGCTCCGCGAAGCTGGGCAACTCCCCCGTCGGCACGGCGTTCCTCGAGAAGATTCGCGTGGGCGTGGGCGGTATCGACGGGGCCCGAGAGCTCACCTTCAACAACAAGAGCCCCGGGGTCCTGTATCAGCTGGCAGACACGGTCTGGCACGAGGCGACGCACCAAAACGGCTTTGATCATCCCAGTGCCGCCGCGTGCCTGGCTCCCGATGACTACGTCGGCAACATCAATGGCTTGCCCGATATGCTCGGCAACTGCATCGAGGACGCCTCGTTCGCCCACCGGTTGTTCCTCACCGATGCGAATGTTCGCTCGAACGACCAGAACACGAACTGGACGATCTTCGGACCGGGCACCTACTCATCGGCGCTCGGAGATTTCGGCGCTGGCGTGGGCCGCATTCCCGACAACTCCGCCACCCGGGCGACGACGGGCATGGGGCTGCATGTGGAGCTGTGCGACGAGCCACCGGGTGCCGACGGGCAGCCCCAAGGCTGCGAACCGCTGCTGCCGACCCGCGGGTTTCGAGCCGGGCGCCTCAACGGCCCCGGCCGCAGCACCACCCACATGGATCCAGACGATCCCGTCCGCGACGCCGAGCTGGCGCTGCAATTCGAACGCCTCGACGGCTCCAATCGTGACCAACAGGTTCCCGCGGGCCTCGATGTCTCCTACGTCCGGATCACGCCCGCGGTCCTGCTGTTCGAGAAGGAAGACTACAACGGCCACTCGGTGAGTCTGGTGGCGGATGGTCGGAACTACCGAGCCAATGCCGGGGACTTCGACTACACCGATCTCGATGGGGTGGTCCAGACGCTCAACGACCGCATCGGATCGATCTACGTGCCTCCCGGGGTCGAGGTGCGGGCGTGTTTCCACGAAGACGACGTTGCCGACCCCGACGGTCCCAACAACGAGTGCGCTCCCATTCAAGGCAACTATCACTCGATCGAGGGTCCGTTCGCCGTCAACATCTCGTACATCGAGATCGAGCCGGCCGTGACCGTGTTCTCGCACCGCGACCTGTCGGGTTCACGCGAGACCTTCACGGCGGGGACCTACCGAGCCAGCGACGGCACGCTCGATGCCGCCTTCGTCGACACCATCAGCTCGATTGTCGTGACTCCGGGCCTCAAGGCCAGAATCTGTCGCTCGGAGGAGGCGGGGGGCTCCGATTGCATGGAGCTGTGGCGTAGCGAGATGTCTCTGGCCGACTGGGGCCGCAACGACGACACCGTTCAGGTCGACGTCTACGCGGCGTGCGGTGACGGTGTCGTCGACGTCGAAGAAGTTTGCGACAACGGGAGCAACAACGGAGCGAATCTTGGAGGAGAGCATTGTAGTGATGACTGCTCGCAGCTGTCGGTGTGCGGCAACGGTGAGATCGAGGTCAACGAAGTCTGCGATGATGGTGATGACCCGGCCACGGGCAATGGCACCACGATGGGCGGATGCAACCAAGACTGCACGGGGCACATTCCGACGGTCGAGACCTGTGTCGATAGCTGCGGTGCGCAGAGCCCTGGCGGCTGTTTCTGCGACAGCGCCTGTGAGCTGCAAAATCCGCCCGATTGCTGCCCCGACTACGACGAGGTCTGCGGCGAGGTCCCCACCGGATCCTGCAGTGTCGATGGTGTGCAGTTCTGCGGCGATTGGTCTCCCCACGGTTGCTCCTGCAAGGCCGACTGCGGCGTACAAGGAACCTGTTGCGGTGACGTTGCCAATGAGTGTCCGGCGGCGCCCTCGTGCGTAGGCCATTGCGGCGGTCAGGCGGATGGCTGCTGGTGCGATGACAACTGCGCGAACTTTGGTGACTGCTGCGACGACAAGATCGTCGCCTGCGGGGCGTAGACCCTCCTGACGCGGCAGAAGGCGGGGGCGTAGGGAGCACGGCGCAGTCGTGCTCTCTCGCCTCTTTCTTCTCGGGGTCTCACGCCGCGAGGTCGTGGGCAGGCGCGGCGAATCGTCGC
>JAHZJA010001272.1 GCA_022601155.1 Deltaproteobacteria bacterium
ATACCCTGGCGTCGATCATGAGTCCGGCGCTGCCGCGACTGCTCGACCACTGGGTGGAGCGCTACGACGACGTGGTGATCGACGGGCCACCCGCATTCGTCGCCGATACCGGAGCGCTCTCGCAGCACGCGGATCTCGTGCTGTTGGTCGCGCGGCCGGGTCGGGTCGAGCGCGTCGCGCTGCGCCAGGCCCTCGCCGCGTTGGGGCGAGTGGGTGCAGCCAAGGGCCTGGTGCTCAACGCAGTCACGGGCCGTAGCGCTGCGGACGACTACTACGCGCCTCGATCGGGGGATACTCCGTCTGGCAAGCATCGCGCGGCGAGCTAACTGGCCACAAAGCGGCGGCATCCGTGTTGACGTGACCGCTCAGGCACGTATCGTGACGCAGTCGGTGCACGTAGTTGGCCCGGCATCAATCGATGATTCGCATACGCACGATGATGATCCTGGCGGGGCTCGGCCTCGGTATTGGGTGTGGCCAAGCCGAAGAGGCGGACAAGGAGCCCGAGGCCAAGGCCCCGGTTGCGCCCAAGCCCAAGCTCGACCTGCCGCCGCCGCCCGAGCCCGATCCCGGGGAGCTTCCGCCGCTGGTCCAGGGGGTGGTGCCCCAGCCCCAGGCCGATGCGGCGCTGGAGCTGGACGGGCTCAACTTCTTCGTCGCCCACGACCACGGCGCGGGCTGGGTGTTCTCCGTGACCTCGTCGCGGCTCAAGACCTCCACGCTCATCGGCGAGACGGTGGCGATGGTGAGCGACGCCGGAGTGGGTGAGGCCAAGATTACTGGTTTCGAGCGACTGTCGGAGACGCTGTGGTTTACGGTGGAGACCACCCAGGTCCCCGCGGTGAAGGAGGCGTGGCTCACCAGCGCGCCCATTCCCAACGCCAACGCACGGCTCACGCCCACCCCGCAGAGCTCGGTCCCCAACACGCCCGAACAGCAGGAGGGTGTTGCCGGGTGGGCCTTTGGCCACGTGCGAGCGGCGCTGTCGCCCGAGGATCAGGCGCGGATCGACGGGCTCGGCAAGCTGCCGGCCAAGGCCTATCGCGTCTACTCGCCGCGCCTGCCCCAGTGCGGTCGCATGGTGCTCATCTCGGGCGATGCCTCGCCCACCCCCGAAGACCGCATGCAAGTCTCCGGGTTGCTGTGCTTCGACGGCCAAAACCAGGTGTCGATGAGCATCGTGGCCCCGCAGGTGAACCGACGCCTGAGCTTGGTGGGCTTTGCCGATCTCGATGGCGACGGCGTGGATGAGCTGGTGGTGGAAGAAGATCGGCTGTCCGACGACGGCGAGATGCTCGGCGTGCGGATGGGTCTTTATCGCTGGGTCGTCGCCGAAGAGGGAGGGGCCCTGCAGCGCACCGAGCTCACCGACGCCGACTACGAGTAGCGCCCGCAGGTCACGGCACCGAGACGCTCAGCTCGTCCACGGTGCGAGCGGAGCTCCAGATGCGGACCTGGTCGATGGCGCCGTCGAGCGTGTCCTCGCCGCTGGGAGCGTCGCGCCCGACCCCGACGGCGCTGCCGTCGTCGTCGGGCTGAGGGCCCGACTGGGGAATGCCCGCCACTTCGACGGCGTCGACGTACGCCCGCAGCATCTGCCCGTCGTAGACGCACGCGACGTGGTGCCACTGACCGGCCTCCACCAGTCCGCCCTCTGCGTTGCCGGCCATGCCCATGCACGAGACGGTGCCCGTGTTGGTGACGAACAGCCCCAGCTGCCCATCGTCATCGATGACCGCGGTCCGGCCTTCGGGGAGCACGTCGAGCCGGATGCCCGCCTCGAGCGTGACCGACTGCCCTGTCTGGCAGTCACTGGTGCATGGCGCGGTGACGATGCTGCCCGCGTTGATCTCGAGTGCTTGGTCCCAGGGCCCGGCCGTGACCAGACCGTTGATGACGGTGGCGTCGTTGCCATTGGCCGACCCGTCGGGGGATACGCCTCCGCTGACCCACTCGAACTCCAGGCACAGTCGGAGATCCGAGTCGTCGGGATCACACCCGATGGTGGGGCCGCCGTCGTCGGTGGTATCCGTGCTGGCGCGGCCACTCGAATCGCTGCCGGTCGTGTCGTCGACGCTACCGGTGACGAGGTTGCCGTCGTGCACCGCGGTGAGGCCCTCGTAGCATCCGGGGGCGCCCAACAGCAGCAGCGACAGCAACAAAGCGCGATGCATCGACGGTCGACAAACTATGTCGGCCTTTCCCGCCGGGTCAAACCTCGTCGTGGGCCGTGTGGAGCAAAGCCCGATGGCGCGCGCCACCGGTCGTTGCGTGGCCGTGGCCGGATGCGGAGGCGGTCGGCAGGCCCACGCGCCCGTGGGGGCGCGCACCAGTCGCGGGGGCCAGGGGTGCCGATCGTCAGCCCGCCAGTGACGGCCGCAGCAGCGGCAGCGCTCGGGCGGCGCCCATCGTGGCGAGCAGGGAGCTGAGCTTGGGCCCGCGATCACGACCGAGCAACAGGTCGTAGACCAGCGGATAGAACTCCTTGAGCGGCATCGTCAGCTCGCCTGCGAGTGTCTTGAAGTGTGCTCCCAGTCCGGCGTCGTCGGCCTCGGGGTTGGTCTCGAGGATCTCCACCAGTCGCTCCAGGGCCTGACGGTGTTCCCCTTCCACTGCGCGCGTGACGGCCTCGTCACGGATGCGGTAGCGGAAGTCCTCGGGGGCGTATTGCTCGATCCAGGCCCACACACAGCGCGCGCGCTGATCGAAGCGCCGCTGCGCCTCGGGGTCGTCGGTCAGCTCGCCCGATGCCTCGTAGTGGGCCCGGGTCCCCGCGATGTCGCCGTCGAAGATCTGCAGGATCACCGACAGGTGGCGGAACCCAGCCAACCACGGCGCGGTGGCACC
This sequence comes from Deltaproteobacteria bacterium, assembly GCA_022601155.1. Taxonomy (GTDB): domain Bacteria; phylum Myxococcota_A; class Polyangia; order Nannocystales; family Nannocystaceae; genus Paraliomyxa. The sequence goes on from JAHZJA010001272.1 coordinate 2,848, forward strand.
CGGCTCGGCGCGCCGATGCTCGATCGACGACAGGTGCATGGTGCGGCGGGCGACCTGCCGCTTCTTGTCCTTGCGCCCGCCGTCGTCGGCCTCGTGGGCGAGGCGGAAGGCACGGTCGTAGTCTTCGTAGAGCTTGATGACGTCGAGGTCGAACGAGATCGCGAACTCGGTGTTGGGCCGGTAGCTGGCGAACAGCCAGCGCAACACCTCGGGCTCATACACCTCGAGGCAATCGGCGACCGTCACGACTCCGCCCTTGGAGCTGGACAGCTTGCCGCCTTGGCCCTTGGACGAGACGAAGTCGTAGCCGACGTACTGCGGCGCGCTCCAGTCGTAGACCTGGGCCACGATGTCCTTGGCGGTGTCGTAGCTGCCGCCCGCCGAGCTGTGGTCCTTGCCGCCGGGCTCGAACGCGACCTTCTCGAAAGCCCACCGCATGGGCCAGTCCACCCGCCACGGGAGCTTGAGGTTGCCGCCCTTGCGCAGGTCGACGTCGTGGGCGTGCTGGCAGTTGGTGCAGTCGTAGTGCACCGTCCACTCCCCGTCCCACGAGAACTTCAGGTCGTCCTTGCCGCAGTCGTCACAAAACCCGGCCAGGGGCAGCCAGTCGTCGGCCAGCAGGGTGCGACCGCCTCCGCTGGTGCGCGCGGCATTGAGGATGTCTCGGATGGTGGCGGTCGCGGCCAGAGCCTTGCGGATGCCCTCGGCGTAGGCCCCGGCTCGGTACTGGCGATGCTGGCGAATGAACTCGGGGGCGATGCCCAGCGGGGCGAGGCTGCTCTCGAACGACTCGATGTGGTGCGAGGCGTAGCTGTCGTGCTCGCACCAGGGGTCGGGTACGTCGGCGATGCTGCAGCCCAGGCAGGTGGTGAGCATGTCTTGCTGCGGTGCGTCCTTGGGGACCTTGCGCAGCACGTCGAAGTCGTCCCACGAGTAGATGAACCGGACCTCCACGCCGCGGTCTCGCAGCGCGCGGGCCACCAGGTCGACGGTGATCACCTCGCGGAAGTTGCCGATGTGCACCTGGCCCGAGGGGGTGATGCCCGCCGCGACGGCGATCGTTTTGGCATCAGGGTGCGCGCGCAAGGTCTTGGCCGCAGCTTGGTCGGCCCAATGGTTGAGGTGCGGATCTCGTGCGCTGGCGTCGGCCATGGGCCCACGGTTTTGGCCGCCTTTTGCGGGCCTGGCAAGGCCTCGATGTCCCATGGGACGAAGTTGGAGCCATCGGAGCGCTGCACGAGGTCGTGGGAGGCCAAGTTCGCGGGATCAAAGCGAAGGGGTGGGGGGCCGATGATTCGGCGCGCTGCGTGCTTTGGGCTGGGGGCATGGCACGTTCCTGGATACTCGCTGTGTCGCCGTGGCTGCTGGCGCCGATGCATGGGTGTGGCCTGGTCGATCTCCTGGCGCAGACGGCACCCTCCACGCTCGAACCGGCGGGGGCCGAGCCGGACCCGGCCCCAAGACCTTCTCCTGTCGATGTCTCGCCCGATGCGGCAGCCGTGGGGCCACAGGCTTCGACCGCAGCTGGATTGCCCGGTGCGGCGGTCCCCGATGCACCCGAGCCCGCACTGGTGGTGGTCGTCAACGGGCAGCCGCTCGACGCCGGAGCCCTGGCATCGCTGCGTCGACGGGACATCGACGTGGAGCCCGGCCGCTACTGGTACGACGGACGGTGCGGAGCATGGGGGCGCGAAGGAGAGGGCGTCGCCGGATTCCTACCCGCAGGCCTGGTGGTGGGTGGGACGCTGTCTCCCGATGCGTCGGGAGGAGACACGGAGGTGTTCATCAACCGCCGTGAGCTCACCGCGATCGAGGTGGCGGCGCTCGCCAGGCTGGGGACGGTGGTGCCCGGTCGCTACTGGCTCGACGGCAACGGCAACTGGGGGCTGGAAGCGG
>JAHZJA010001273.1 GCA_022601155.1 Deltaproteobacteria bacterium
ACGCTCACCGAGACAGAGCCGCGGTGGGACCGATGCCTGCTGACCGCCATCCCGGGCACCACACAGGGCAGGGCGGGCGTATGACGGTCGTTCGTGGACCGAGGCTGGTGCGTGACAACCCGTCGCGCGAGCGAGTCGCGACCGACCCGAAACCGTCGACGCGGTGGCAGGTGAGCACGGGCGCCGTGCTTCGCACGCCCGCGTTGCCACTTTCGGCCTTCACTCGCTGGGGCGACACCGCCCGGTTGGATCGGTCACCGGATGCGCTGCGGCGCGAACTTCGGGCATGGATCGAGCAGCCGCGCATCCGGGATGCGCTGTACGTCGCGTCCCCGAGCTTGGTGGAGAGCCTGCATCTGCTCGACTCCGGTCACGACAGCCCTCGGGGACAGGCGGTCGAGCGCGCCGTGGTTCGATACCTGGCGCGGATGTGTGGGCGTGCGACGCCGTTCGGGATGTTCAGCGGGGTGTGCCCCGTGAAGGCGGGAGGGCCGAGGACGTCGCTGAGTCTGGGCGGTCACGATGGTCGAAGGACGCGGATCGACAACGACTACATGTTCCGTCTGCTTCAAGCACTGGGCCGTGACGCCAGGCTTCGGGCCGAGATTGCATATCGGACCAACTCCAGCCTCTATCGTGTCGCGGGCCGTATTCGCTACGCCGAGGCGGTCGAGACGGGCAATGGTCGGCAGTATCGGTTGGTTGGGGTGGAGCCCGATGCCTACCTCGATCGTGTGCTGGCCCGTGCCCAGGCCGGCGCCACACTCGACGAGCTCATCGCGGCCCTGGATGATGACGATACCGAGCACGACCGGGATGATGCGCGTGCCTTCGTGGAGGAGCTGATCGAGGCGCAGCTGCTGGAGTCCCCGCTGCAGGTCCCGGTCACGGGCCCCGAGCCCCTCGACGGCGTCATCGAACAACTGGACCGAACCGCGGCGGGGCGGCCGTACGCGCGCGTTCTCGATGGTGTTCGGCAGCAGCTGTCCACCATCGATCGCAGGGGGCCGGGGGTGGAGCCGAGTTGCTACGAGGCCGTGGCGCGACAGCTAGAGGCGCTGCCCGTCGAGGTCGAGCGTGCGCACTTGTTCCAAGTCGACATGGTGCGTGATGCCGAGGCAACGATCGATGACCCGTTCGTGGGCGAGGTCCTCGCGGCAGTCGAGGCGCTGCACGCCATAGCGGCACGAGACAATCGCAGCGAGCTCGATGCGTTCTCGCGCGCGTTCCAGGCCCGGTATGGGGACCGCGAGGTTCCCCTGTTGGAGGCCCTCGACGACGACGTAGGCGTCGGTTTCGGCGCCCCGCCGTTGCCGGGAGGGCCTGCCGCGCCCCTGCTCGAGGGCCTGGGTTTTCCGGGGCGAGGGGGGCCTTCCACCGCGTCGTGGAGCCGGGCGCACACGCGACTGTTGCTGCGGCTCGATGCACTGCCGATGGGGGCCGAAGAGCTGGTGTTGGACGCCGATGATGTCGATGCCATGCGGATCGAGCCGGCGCCCGCTCCACTGCCCGATGCGTTTGCCACGGTGGTCAGCGTGGCCCACGTCGACGGACAGCGGAGGGTCGTGATGCGCTCCGGAGCCTGGGGCCCGTCGGGCGCACGCACGTCGGGGAGATTTTGCCACCTCAGTCCCGGGATCCGACGCGGCGTGGTGGAGCACCTGCGCGCCGAAGAAGCGCTGCGTCCCGACGCCGTGTTCGCCGAGATCGCCCACCTCAGCGAGGGGCGGGTGGGCAACGTGCTGTGCCGACCCACGCTTCGCGACCATGAAATCGTGCTGCTGGGGTGCTCGGGTGCACCAGCCGATCGACAGCTGTCGCTGGACGATCTGCGGGTCCGGATCGAGCAGGGGCGGATCGTGCTTCGCTCGGCCCGGCTCGACCGCGAGGTGCTCCCGCGCCTGTCGACCGCGCATGATTTCGGGCGCCGAAGCCTGGCGGTCTACCGGCTGCTGGGTGAGCTGCAGACCCAGGGAACAGCCAGCGGTGGGTTCGACTGGGGTCCGCTGTCGGCATTGCCCGGGTTGCCACGCGTGCGGCTGGGCAACGCGGTGCTGGCCGTGGCGCGCTGGCGTTTGAGCGCCGAGACGCTCGAGCCCTTGGTGCGCGTCGTGGCCGGAAAACCCGTGGATGCGGCCGACACCCGATCCCGCCGAGCGCGTGCATGGTCGTTGGTGCAGCAGCTTCGTGCCGAGTACGGGCTGCCACGCTTGCTCACCCTGGTCGATGGTGACAACAAGCTGCTGGTCGACCTCGACAACATCCTCAGTGTGTATGCCACCGTCACGCTGTTGCGAGCCGGCCGGGACGCGCTGTTCGAGGAGGTTTACCCCGGCCCCGACCAGTTGCTGGCCCACAGTCCGGCCGGGGGCCACGTGCACGAACTCAGCCTGTCGTTCGTGCGCAAGCCGTCGGTCGACATCGGGGCCCAACCGAGTCGGACCGTCACAATGGCCCGTGCTGCGGTGCCCCGCTTCGATCCGGGAGGCCCGTGGCTGTACGTCCGGCTGTTCGGCGGTGCGGCGACCCACGACGAGGTCCTTACCGAGGTCATCGCACCACTGACCGAGGCCACCCGTCGCGATGGTGTTTGTGATCGGTGGTTCTTCCTGCGCTATGACGACCCGGCGCCGCATCTGCGTGTTCGCTGGCATGGTCCCCCGCAGCGGCTGCTCGCTGAGCTGTTGCCGGCGCTCACCGACGCGCTGGCGCCCTGGCGTTCATCGGGCGCGGTGTGGAAGGTGGAGCTCGACGGCTACGAGCCGGAAGTGGAGCGCTACGGGGGGTCCGAGGCCATGGGCGCAGTGGAGCGATTGTTCGAGGCCGACAGCGACGCCGTACTCGGGATGCTCGGACTCGTTCGCGACGGCGGGGAGGCGCTGCGCTGGCGACTTGCGATGCTGGGGGTGGACGCCATGCTCCGCGACTTCGGGCTAGAACGTGCACGACGACTCGCCCTGTTGGAGCGGGTGCGGGACGCGTTTGGGCAGGAGTTGGGCATGGGCCGAGACCAGCGGCGGCAGCTAGGACAGCGGTTCCGGCGTGAGCGTGGATGGATGCAGGCGGCGCTGGGGGATGGGGCTGTGTCGGCGATGGTCGCCGTGCACGAGCTGCTGGTCGCGCGCGGGCACGCGGCCCAGCCGCACATCGCTCGCTTGGACGCGCTCGAGGCCGCGCACAGCCTACCCAGCCTCCTGCACATGCACTGCAATCGCGTCCTGCGGGCCGCACCACGACACCACGAGCTGGTGATCTACGATCTTCTCGCCCGCTACTATCGCTCTGAGCTTGCTCGCGACGCAAAGCGGGGGCGAACGGCGTAGCGAGGCTGGGGCCTCGTGGCGGCCCGATGCTCTGGATTGGAGCCGCATCGGGCCGGGGGGGCTCCCGAGGTTCGACAAACCAAGGCGAGCGAGCCGAACGCTCGGTGCGTCGGCTCGCCCGATTCGGTCAGCCGCCGGAGACGGCTAGCACGAGCACGTGTTCGCACCGCACTTGGTGGACACGTACGTCGGGGGGCTCATGGTCGCCATCGCTCCGCCCCGGACGTTCTCGAGGTCGGCGGTCAGCAACCCGATGACCTCGCGACGCAGGCGGAGCGGCTTCTTCTTCTTGTCTTTTTTCATGGTGTCTACTTCCATCGCCGGGGGACACCCGACGATGGAGTGGACGCGACGGGCTCCGCATCGATCAGGTCCGGATCGAGTTTTAGCCCGCGGATGCGGTGACCCCGGCTGGCGGTGGTCAGCGGGCCTCGGGGGCGCCGAAGGTCAGCAGTGCGTCACGCATCGAGGCGTGCTGGAGCGAGATCCAATCCACAGAGCGTGCCCCATGCGACACGCGAACCTCGTCGAGTACGCCGCGCATCCCTTCGCCCACCGTCATCAGCTCCGTGGATGAAGCCACCTCGGCGTTGGGCGGGGCCAGGGTGGTGGTCATCTCTGGCGCCCCATCGCGGAAGATCACCAGCGCTCCATCGGCAGGCTCGTAGGTCGCCGCGACGTAGGTCCACGTGGTGGTGCTCAGGCTCCCCGCGGCTTGTACCGCCACACCACCGAGATTGGTGGGCGTGTGCACCACCAACGATGGCCTCTGCACCAACGTCTCGCGCGCGCGCAGTTGGTAGGCCTGGGGCTTGTGGGCGATGAACTCGGTGGTGGTGACCTCGGCCTCGTCGAGCAACACCCAAGCCTCGATGGTGAAGCCATTGGGCAGCGCCAGCTCGTCGGCAGAGGATGTGCGCAACGGGGCGACCCCACCGGGCGAGGGCTCCACGTGGGTGGCGAGGCCGAGTTGGCCGGGGACGTCGAAGTCGCCCGCGAAATCGGTGGGGCGCAGGCCAATGCCGGGCGAGGTGGCGTCGAGGATGTCGTCGTCATCGCCGCGAACCATGTGCCACACGGCTGCGAAGTCGTCGTCCCACACCGTCGGCGTGGGCACGGATGCAAATCGCTCACCGTCGGCGTAGTACATCCACAGGAACTCGGGGAGTGGCCCCTCGACGCGAACCCAGAAGACGGATGTGCCCGATGGATCCCAGTGCTCCAGCTCGGAGGGGTAGGGGCTGCCGGTCTCGGGGCCGAAGAAACGCACGTCGCTGCCGTCGGGTTGGCAATCGGCGTACTCGATGCGGGAGGCATCGACGATGATGGCAAGCGTTGCCTCCGGTCGGCCGACGAAGGCGGCTGCGAGGTCGAGGCGACGACGACGGGGCCCGGCGGGGATGGGGGTCCCGGTCGCGTCGTCGGCACCCGCAGAGCCGTCGCTGCCGGAGTCGTTGGCGGTTCCTTCGCTGGATCCGGTGGTCTGCGCCAAGGTGGGCGGGCCGCCCTGAGCGTTCGAATCGATGGAACACGCGACGGCGAACATCGCCAACGACGACAGCACAACGGGAACGGACGAGGTCATGCGGGGGGCTCGAACTGCTCGCAAGTGTCAGCGATGACCGATACCGCATCGTCGAGGAATGGGCTGTAGTCGGGCTCGCATACACTGCCCCGCGTACTGGCCGGGAACGACTCGAGCAGCGCCGACAGCCGAGGCGCGGGGACCGGGTTGGCGCACTGCGGCGCCATGGACTCACCGTCGGGGAGCAGCCCGAGGACCACGATCGCGTCATCAACTCCGTTCTTGGCGGCCACGATGGCGTCGTGCCACACGGTGGCGTCGTCGTTGGAGCCCAGGTCTGGTTCGTCGGTGATGAGGGTGATCACCAAGATCGCGTCGTCGCGCAAGAAGCCCTCGTTGCAGCCGCCGAGCCCCGCCAGGTCGGGCGACAGCGAGCGCACCAGGGACTCGGCGGTGTGTTCGAGCGCGCTGCCGTCGACGCCGACCGTGGCAACACAGCCAAAGGCATCGGGAAGGCTGGGATGCCCGGAGTCGATGTACCGGTTGCCCTGGAGCTCACAGTCTTGGTTGCTGGCCCCCTCGCCGTAGGGCGCGACTTCTCCGGCGCCCATGGTGATGTCGCACAGCAGCGGCGCCGCCACGCCGCAGTCGAACGCGGGCTCGTCGGGACAGTTGCCGAGGCTCGCACACGCATTGGCGCAATCGGCCCCGTTCCACTGGCCGTCGGTGTCGACCACCATCACGTGCCAGTCGTCGGTTTGCACCGCCCGCTGCATCGCCGACACGAAGCCGGGGAAGCTGGCGACGAGGTTGTCTTGGTGGTCCTTCATCGACTCCGAGCTGTCGATGACGAACAAGAAGTCGATCTTCTGGCAGCCCTCGGTGGGCAGAGGAATGTCCTCGACCATCGCCACATCGAGCACCTGCGCCGTGTCTTCGGCGCTCGCGGTCGTGCCGGTTGCCGTGCCCGTGCCCGTGGCGGAGGTGCTGGCGACACCAGTACTCGGGGGCGTGTCTTCGGATCCTCCGGCACACCCACTGACAGTCAGCAGCACGCCCGCCGAAGCCGACAGCCGGGCTCGTCGTCGTCGCCGGCACAGGCCGAGCAACCCCAGCAGCCACGCGGTGCCCGGGGTGGGTCCGCCCGGTGCACGACAGTCGCAGATGCCGGGGATCGGCTCTTCGCCGGCCGGCAGATCGGTCGTCCCACCGCTGCTGGGCGCGGTCGTGCTGCTCATGGACAGGGGTCCGGTCCCGGAGGAATCCTCGCTGGCCCCACTGCCACCGCCGCTGCTCCCTGCGGTGCCATCGGCCGAGCCCGTGGTCGCGAACATGTCGGCGTACTCGGTCTGCACGAGGTTGGCCCCCAGCGTGCGTTGGTTTTGGCCGACTCGATAGTCCAGCCGTGCCGTCGTCAGGTAGATGCCAAATTCGGCCAGGGTGACGTCGACCGAGACATCGCCAGATTCTTCGGGACCCAGGTTGCCCAGATCCCAGTGCACCTCGTCGCCCACCAACATCCCGCCATCGGACGCAGAGACGAAGGTGACCCCGGGCGGCAGCGGATCCACCAGCACTGCATCGAGCACGTTGACGAAGCTGGTGTTGGAGTAGGTGAGCTCGAGCGTGATGTCGGCGACGGTGGTCTGCTCGGGGGCAGCTGCGGCGAGCCCGAGCGTGGGCAGCCCTTCGACGGTGGCGCACGGGGCCTCGAACAGCGAGTTGAGGAACATCCGCGTGCCCTGGGTATCGGCATTGGTCGACACCGGGAGGTCGGTCCTGAACTCGTGGCCGCCCAGATAGCTCACCTTGCCGAACGTTCCGCACTCGTGTTGGTCGGGCGGGCAGGCGCCGTCGAGGAAGCCGGTCATCCACACGTCGTTGACGCCCTCGGGGGTGCCGGCCTCGGTGAGCATGGTGATGTCGCCGGCCAGGTACATGTCGCCCGCGGGGAGCGAGTAGGCCGGCTCGCTGCCGCCGACCGTCTGGAAGGGTCCGTCGATCTGCCCGAACGGCGAGTCCATGTGGAGGAAGTCGACGAAGTCGGGGCGGTCGCCGATCTCGAACCCATTGGGGGTGAGGAACCGGCCGTGCACCGAGTTCTCGAAGGCGTTGACGGCCTGGCACTCGGCGAAGAAGTGCACCGGGTTGTTGAGATAGGCCCGCACCTCGGCCACCACCTCTGGGTTGGCCTCGGCGTCGTTGACGTCCCAGTGCATGGACATCAGCTGGCAGTAGACCGGGTTGCCATCGGCATCGAACAGGGCGCCGTCGGTGTGGCTGGCCTCGGTC
>JAHZJA010001274.1 GCA_022601155.1 Deltaproteobacteria bacterium
AGGGATCGGTGAGCGCTCGGCGATCGGCGCGAAGCGGCTCCCCGCGGATCCATGCCGTGCACGCGGCGACGAGTCTGTCGGCGAGTGCAGCATCGTGGGGGTAGCGGTGCGCGGCCGGAAACAGCTCGGGATAGGCGAGTCGATCGGGGACCATGGGGAAGGCGCCATGGTGCGTGGCCTCGAGCATCGCGACGCCGAAGAACTCGTGGTCGGCGGTCGAGATGGCCAGCTGGGCACGCCCGAGCAACGCCGCGTAGTCGGATGCGGTCTCGCAGTAGCCCCAGTGCTCGATGCGATCGCCGAGCCAGGCGGGGGCCTGCTCGAATACGGCGGGGATCCGCGAAAATCGCTGGCCGCACACGGCCACACGGAACGGTACCTGGTGGTCGACCAGGTGCCGCAGCGCAGCAAAGAACGCCTCGGGGTTCTTGTCGTGCTCCCAGCGGTGGTTCCACAGCAGCAGCGGGCCCTTGGCGCGCAGCGGATCGTCCGGTGCGACTTCGGGGATCGGGGCGACGTCGGGCAGGCTCAACGGCAGCGGCAGGACGTCGGCCGATTGCTCGATGCGCTCGATCCATCCTCGGGGCACCGCATCGGGCATGCGTGCGAGCAACGCCCGTCCGTGGTGCAACAAGCTGTCTCGGTTGTACGCCGAGTTGAACACGCAGCGGGTGGCGGCCAGGGCCGAGACCAGCTGCGTGAATCCGAAGTGGTGATCGCGGCCGCCCGGGGTGGGAGATCGCTGCGGGTAGGCGAGCTGATTTTCGTGGAAGTACAGCAGCCGGGGTATGGCCGCGAGTGTGGGGCATAGTCCGACCAGCTCGGCGAGCGGAAGGTAGCTCGAGGCCAGCAACAGGTCGTGGCCGGCGTTCAGCGCCTCCATGTGGGTGGTCGCCGCCCAGACCGCCGCTCCGCGCATACGCCACTTCCAGTGGCGACCGGGGAGGGTCAGCGCCGTCCACTGCGCATCGATTCCCTGGGTCAAGGTCCGCGTGAAGCTCGCGTGCGATCCGGTCTCGAATGGTTCGACGTACAGGATGCGCATGCCTGTAACCCCCTGCGCGCCCGCGCATACCCAAGATACGCGCCACCTGGGGCGACGATGTCATCATAGCCTGGGGAGCCTGATCCACGATGGACTCGACCAACGAATCTGACCTGTACCGCAAGCTGGCGCGCCGCGAGTTTCTCACCCGAGCCGCCTCGGGAACCGTGATCACCGCGCTGGCGGGTGGCCTCTACGTCATCTCCGATGGGCTGACCCGTGAAGCCAAGGCCCAAAGCCGCGACGACGGGCGGCCGCGACTGCCCCCGGGACAGCGCGTCATCGAGAGGCTCAAGCCGATGGGCGGGGTCCCGGGCGATCCGTCGCGGGGCAACTTCAAGCTCAGGGTTCACGGCGACGTCGACAACCCGTTCGAGCTCGACTTCGCCGAGCTGCTCGCCATGGGCCCGGTCACCCGTCGTGCCGATGTGCACTGCGTCACCGGCTGGAGCGTGCTGTCGGCCAAGTGGAAGGGCGTGACCCTCAAGGCGCTGGCCGAGCGAGCGGGGATGCGCAGCACTGCGCGCCACGTAATCTTCGAGGGCGCCTCCGGCTACACGGCCAACGTTCGCGTGCGCGAGGCGATGGGGGATGACGTGATGGTGGCCTGGGAGCTCGACGACCGTCCGCTGCGGCGCCCCAATGGCGCTCCGGTTCGCGCGCTGGTGCCCGACCTGTACTTCTGGAAGAGCTCCAAGTGGCTGACCGGGATTCGCTTCACCAAGCGTGACCATCCGGGCTACTGGGAGACCCGCGGCTATCACAACCACGCCGACCCTTGGAAAGAAGAGCGATATGGCTGACGACGCGCAGGCGCCAGCTCCCACGAGCAAGCGCAAGCGCAAGATTCGTTGGCGGCAGTGGCTCCGGGCGCTTCATCGCGACTTTGGCTACGTCGCCGTCGGACTGACGCTCATCTATGCGCTCAGCGGGCTGGCGGTCAATCACATCGCCGACTGGGATCCGAACTTCGAGAACTACGAGCGAGACTTGGTCGTCGAGGCTCCCCTGCCTACCGACGACGATGCCGAGGCCGCGCGGATCGTCCAAGCGGCCACGGGTATCGAGGGCGAGCCCATCGATGTCTATCGCGTCACCGACGATCTGCTCGAGGTGACGTTCGACAAGAGCACGCTGCACGTCACGCTCAGCGACGGCAAGGTGTTCCAGGAGGGCCAGGAACCACGGATGTTCCTTCGTGCGGCCAACTGGCTCCACCTCAACCGCGGCAAGAAAGCATGGACGTGGTTTGCGGACGGCTACGCGGTGGTCTTGCTGCTGTTGGCCACTTCCGGGATCTTCATGCTGCCCGGGCGCAAGGGGATCAAGGGGCGTGGGGCCGTGTTGGTCGCCCTGGGTATCGCAATCCCGCTGGCGTATCTGATGTGGGTGGGCAGCCCGTAGCCGTGCGATAGTGGGGCATGGCAAAGAGGGTGCTCTCGCGTCGGCAAGCGGTGGTGGGGTTGGCCAGTGCCGTCGCCCCGATGCTGTGGCTCCCGGCATGCCGGGGCAAGCGAGAGGCCGCCGCCGCGCCGCCGCCCGTGGTGCCCTCGCGGGGGTCCGAGGCCTCGATCGTCCAACGCATCGCATCGGTCGGGGCCATCGATGGCGATGGCGCCACCGTGCAGCGGGTGTTCCCCACCCCGGGCCTTCGGAATCTCGATCCGTTCGTGCTGTTGGATGACTTCGATGTCCGCGTGCCGGCCGGGTTCCCCGAGCACCCGCACCGCGGCTTCGAGGCCTTCACGTACATGATCGAGGGCGCGTTCCATCACCGCGACAACCTCGGCAACGACTCCCGGATCGCGGCGGGGGGCACCCAGCGGTTCAACTCGGGTCGCGGTGCTCGCCACTCGGAGATGCCGGGGACACGCGGATCCAACCGCGGTCTCCAGCTGTGGGTGAACCTGCCGCGGGCCAGCAAGACGATGGCCCCCGAGTACCAGGGGGTGGCCGGCGACGCGATGCCCGTCGACGAGGCTGACGGTCTGCGCATCCATACGGTCGTGGGTGCTTCGTCGCCCGTGGCGCTGCACACCGAGGTGGAGTACCTCGATGTCACGTTGCTGGCCGACGGCCGATTCTCGCGGATGATCCCGGCGGGCTACAGCACGCTGCTGTACGTACTCGATGACGCGGTGAGCATCGGCGACGAGGTGGTCGGGCGCGGGCACGGGGTGGTGCTGGGCGAGGGTGAGCTGGAGGCACGCGGTCGGCCGGGGGCACGGTTTGCCTGGCTCCGAGGGCGGCCTCATCACGAACCGATTCGCCATCGCGGTCCGTTCGTCGACTGACGGTCTGCACGCTGGGATCGATCGTCGGGGAACGGGCGATACGCTCTTCGTGGTTGGGCCGTCGTCGGGCGACTCGTGCGGTGGATGGGTTGGTCTCGCCTCGGTACGGACCACTCCCGAACGGAACCACACGTCGCACCGTCGGCAAACGGCATCGCCCGACCGCGACGCGTGCACGCCGTGCGTAGGGGGTTGTCGGGGCCGTTGTGGACCGCGAAGTGGCGACGTAGGCCGCCCGAAGTGCTTGCACCGTGTTTCGGCGGGCACGTATGCTGAACGACGGAAATAGACCGAGCTGCCCGTCGGACGGACTGCGCTGCAAGGGACACGAACGATGACGACTACAGTCGGAGTAGGGACCAGTCGGCAGCTGTCGGCGGAACTTGCGGGGCGAGGCGCGGTCCACAGCGCGGTGCAGAACCTCGGCGGGCCACCCGATGCCCTCGTGGTGTTCGCCTCCACTGGCTACGATCAACGGGAGCTTCTGGCGGCAATCCGGGCCGAGGCCCCCACCGCCAAGCTCGTGGGGTGCTCGGGCGAAGGGGTGATCGCCCGCGGTCTGTGTGATGAGGGCCCCTACATCGTGGGGGTGATGGCACTACGCTCCGACGTCATCCGCGCCGAGGTGTGCATGGTTCCAGGCTACGCGGAAGACTCGGCGAAGGCGGGCCGCGGCCTGGCGCAGTGGGTCGGCGAGGTGGGTGGCGACGAGGGGCGGCTACTCATCGTGCTGGCCGATGGCCTGACGGGCAACTGCACCCGCATGCTCGAGGTGCTCGACGAGCAGTTGCCGGAGATTCCGGTCGTCGGCGGCACTTCGGGCGACGGGATGATGCTGGTCGAGACCCATCAGTACTGTGAGGGCGAGGTGGCCAGTGGTCATGTGGCCGCGCTGCTGCTGTGTGGTGACGTGCAGGCCGTGATCGCGGTGAGCCACGGTTGCACCCCGCTGGGCCTGCCCAGCACGATCGGTCGCGCTGCCGATGGTTGGGTCTACGAGATCGACGGTCGCACCGCGTGGGACGTGTTCAAGGAGTACCTCGATGGCGATCCCGAAGACCTCAATGCCGAGGGCGTGGTCCACCTGTGCGTGGGAGAGCCTCTGCGGGCCGAGCATGCGGGCGAGTACGATCCCTATGTCGTGAACACGCCAATGCAGCTCGACGTGAGCCAAGGTGCGTTGTTCTTTCCTGGCGGTCGGCTCCAGCCCGGGCAGCAGGTGCAGCTGATGCGCCGCGATCCCGACAAGATCGAGCGCAGCGCACGGGAATGCGCCGAGCAACTGAGCGCAGCCTCGCCCGAGGCCGACGCCTGCATGGTGTTTCAGTTCGACTGTGCGGGGCGGGGCCAGATCTTGTTCGGTTCGGGGGCGGCCCAGCACACCGTCGATCCCGTACAAGAGGCCTTTCCCTCCACCGTGCCGTGGCTGGGCTTCCACACGTACGGCGAGATCGCACCGATCGGAGGGACGACCTACTTCCACACCTACACGGTCGCGCTGTGTGCTCTGTACGAGGGGCGGCCTTGAGCGAAGAACAGGGAGACTCGCCGCACGAGGGCATGAGTCGGGCGCAGCTGGTGGCTGAGCTCGAGCGGTTGCGTCGTGACAACACGGCGCTCGGCCAGCAGGTCAAGCTGCTCGTCAAGACCGAGCAGCGCCTATATCGCTCGCAGAACCAGGTCGATCTCCAGCTGGGACGGGTGCGTGCGCTCAGCGACTACGTGCTGTCGTGCCCGAGCCTTCCGACCGCAACCGAGATCTTGGTGGGCGCCAACGCGCTGCTGGCCGATCAGTTCCACGTCGACCGCGTCCATACGCTGGAGGTCGTCATCGAGGGCGACACGATGCAGCTGCGGTCGGCGACGCCGACCATCGTCTCGGTGTGTGCGAAGGAGCGCCGACTGATCGACGACCTGGTGGAGCCGTTGTTCGTCAAGGGGGTGGATCCACAGCCACTGCGGGGGATGGTGGACGCCCTCGACCGGCTCGATCGGGATGGTGGCGTCGTCGCCGAGACCGAAGACGCGGCGGTCATCCCCGTGCGGGTGGTCGGGCGCACGGCATGGTTGATGGTGACGCGGCGGTTCTCGGGGCGGGCGAAGAACTTGTTCCGCGACGTGCCCAGCCTCCCCCACGCACCGTTTCTCATGCTGCTGTCGGGCCACGTCGAGCGGGCTCTGGAGAACGCCCGACTCCATCGCGATCTGCAGCTGCAGGCGGCCGAGGTCGAGCAGAGCAACCGCAAGCTCAAGGTCAGCCTCGAAGACCTCGCGCGAACCCAGCATCAGCTCATCGAGGCCAGCAAGATGGAGGCGTTGGGCCGACTCGCGGGAGGCGTGGCGCACGACTTCAACAACCTCCTGACGGTGATCCTGGGTACCGCAGGGTTGATGGAAGACGACCCTCGGCTGGACAGCGGGCTGCGCGAGGACTGCCGGGCGATGATTCAGGCCGCGGAGCGTGCCAGCGACCTCACGCGGCAGATGCTGACCTTCGGGCGCCGCCGGGCCGGGACGGTGCAGCGGTTCGAGCTGCATCCGCTGCTCACCGAGCTGAGCCGCTTGTTGCGTCGGGTCATCGGGGAGGACGTCGCGCTCGAGCTGCGGCTGGAGGCGGGCTACGACGAGCTGCAGGCCGATCCCGCCCAGCTCGAGCAGGTGATGATGAATTTGGTGCTCAACGCCCGTGACGCGATGCCGGGCGGTGGCGAAGTCATCGTGGAGACCGCGGTGGGGCGGCCCAAGGACGACCCCAGCGGTCCGCTGCAGATGTTGTTGTCGGTCGCCGACAGCGGGCGGGGCATGGATGCCCAGACCCAAGCCCGAGTGTTCGAGCCGTTCTTCACGACCAAGGATGTGGGGGAGGGCTCTGGGATGGGGCTGGCGACGGTCTACGGCATCATCCAACAGCTGGGCGGGCAGGTGAGCATCGACAGCGCTCCGGGCCAAGGAGCACGGTTCGAGGTCTCGCTCCCGCTGGCGGACCAAGACCTCGTGGAGACGGCGACCACCGAAGCATCCACGCGCATCACGGTGCTCGTGGTGGAAGACGAGGCGTCGATTCGTCGGCTGGTGGTGCGTATCTTGGGGCGGCAGGGGTACGAAGTGCTGGCGGCATCCGATGGTGAGGCGGGGTTGCGGCGCTTCGATGAGCGGGGCGGGGTGGACTTGGTGCTCACCGATGTCGTGATGCCGGGGCTCGACGGTGTGGGCATGGTGCGTCAGCTGCGGCAACGGCGACCGGACCTGCCCGTGTTGTTCATGTCGGGCTACTCGGGTGATCATCGGCCCTCGATCGAAGGGACGGACCAGAGCATGTTGCTCGACAAGCCGTTCACTCCGGCCCAGCTGGTGGAGCGGGTCGAGCAGGTTCTGGCGGTGGGCGGCGCGGCGCGGCGGGCTCTGTGAGCCGTTGCCGTGACCGCCGGTTCGGGGTAGAGCGTGGGCCATGGTCTACGCGGGGCAAGGGCGCACACTGGTATTGGCGCTTGGATTGTGTGCATGTACGGCTGACGATGGCGGGCCCTCCGGGGCGGCCACCACGGGCTCGACCGGCTCCGACGCGGGCGACGTGACGGCGACGACGTTGCCGCTACCCACGATCACCAACGGCTCGAGCAGCGATGGTGCAGATTCGACGGCGGGCTCCACCGAGGGGTCGAGCGAGGGCACGACCGCCGCGGGCAGCAGCACGGGTGACCCGCCCACGACCGGGACCAGCACGGGGGAGCCGCCGACCACCAGCGACACGGAGACGGGTGTCGTCTACGACATCGAGTGGTGTCGCCTGCAGTTCCCTCCGATGGCCGATGTCGCGGTCGACGAGGTCTTCACGGTCTATGTGCGGTTCTACTCGCCGGGCCTCACCGACCAGAGCTCCGGCAACGACCTGGCGCCCGAGCTGATGGTGGAGATGGGGTACGGGCTCGATGGCAGTGATCCGTCGATGGGGGTGGGGGAGCCCTGGACATGGAGCCCCGGCATGCCCAACCCGGGATGGGATGGGGCGATGGCAGGCGAGCCCGACAACGACGAGCATTGGGGCGATCTGTCGATCGGCACCGCCGGCGTCTACGACTATGCCTCGCGGATCTCCGGCGACGGCGGGCAGACCTGGGTCTACTGCGATCTCGACGATCTACTCACGGGCGGCTACACGCCCGACCAAGCCGGTCACGCCGAAGTCGGGCAGTAGGTTCGTCCTGTTCGGCCGCGGGGACGCGAGGCGCCACGCGGTTCTCGTGGGCCCGGGTGGGCCCCCGTTCAGGATTCGGTCGTCGGCTCGGCGCCCAGGCACACGCCGCGCTCGGCGAGATCGGCGAACAACAGTGCCGCCGAGCCGAGCTTGTCGTCGTCGAGCGACTCACCGAGGGCCTGCGCAGCCGCGACCAGAGCCCCTTGCACGGGCAGGCCGTTGTCGATGAGCTCGTGCAGGAC
Organism: Deltaproteobacteria bacterium; assembly: GCA_022601155.1. Classification (GTDB taxonomy): domain Bacteria; phylum Myxococcota_A; class Polyangia; order Nannocystales; family Nannocystaceae; genus Paraliomyxa. Next base: position 7,777 of record JAHZJA010001274.1, read on the forward strand.
GGCCGCGGCGAACGTGGTGAGGGCGAGGTATCGCGGACGGTGTTGCTCGTCGCGGTACACGAGCAAGGGGGTGGGCTCGGCCGGGGGCACGGTGCGGTCGTCGAGCTCACGCGGCAGGGTGTGGACGGGGTGCCCGTAGTTCACCAAGCGGGTCGCTCCGTCGAATCGTAGCGGGCGATCCAAGGCCAGGGGCAATCCGGTCTCGGCCTCGCCTCCCCGCCAGTCGTTGCGCACATCGGCATCGAGCAGCTCGTGGCGCGCGAGGTCGGGGATGTAGCCGGGAACGTCGGGATCGGCCTGCCATCGCGCGACGAAGAATTCGACGATCTCCGCGGGCACATCGCGAAGGTAGTGGGAGCGAGCGCCTTGCTCGTCCATGAAGGCGGTGAAATCTGCGATGAACCGGGCGCGGCCGAGGCGGGCCACCGTGCGCGGGATGTAGTCGCGCGCCGCGTTGCGCATGCGGTTGTGCACCAGCGACCGGTACACGAGCATCCGCTCGGCCCCCACGGCGACCATGGCGTCGAGATCGGCTCCGTCGACGCCCTGAGCACGCAGGAACCCGGCGAGGTCTTCCTTGATCGCCGCCGGGGCCGTGCTCCCGCGGATGATCGCATTGAGGGCCGCGGTGGGCGCCTCGATGGGGAGTTCACTGGCCATCGGAGTGACCTTTCGACGGAGCGGCGTCGACCTGCGACCGGGCGGGGTCTGCCTGCGACGTGGCCGCCTGCCAACGGCCAACGGCGCTCTGATAGACACCGTCGAGGCGGCGGATCTCGTCGAGGAGCTCGGGCAGCGGCGGGATGTTGGTGTCGCGCTCGAGAAGCACGGGGCGTGGGCCCGTGCGCTCGATGACCCATGCCATCAGATCGTAGACCTCGTCACGGACGGTGGCACCGTGGGTGTCGACCAGCAGCGTCTCGTCCCATGGCTCGTGGCCGGCCACGTGGAGCTGCAGCACCCGATCGAGCGGGATGGCCTCGAGCCAGCGCTGCGGGTCGAACCCGTGGTTTTGAGCATTGACGAAGATGTTGTTGACGTCGAGCAGCAGCCCGCAGTCTGCACGCTCGAGCACCTCGCACAAGAACTGGGGCTCGTCCATCTGGGAGTGCCCCAGCTTGGCGTACCAGCTGATGTTCTCGATGGCCATCGGCCGCTCGAGGCGATCGCGGGCCTCACGAACACGCCCCGCGATGCGCTCGGCCACCGGGGTGGTGAACGGCACGGGCAGCAGGTCGTGCAACAGCGCGCCATCGAGTCCGCTCCAGCACACGTGGTCGGAGTGCCACGGTGGATCGTAGCGATCGAGAAAGCCCCGGAGGTAGTCGAAGTACTCGTCGTCGAAGGGGTCGGTGCTGCCCAGCGACATCATCAGCCCGTGGCTGATGATCGGGAATCGATCCGCGATCTGCTCGAGCTGGACCGGGCTGCGGCCGCCGCGATGCATGTAGTTCTCGGGGGACAGCTCGATGAATGCGGGCACACCATCGGCGTCTCCACGCGCCACCTCGTTGCGAAACCGTGCACGCAGGCCCAGGCCAATCCCGGTCGGGACGGCACGGGTCCTTTGGATCTCATGGAGCATGCTCATCGCAGCAAGGCCTCGTTCACGGTCAGTAGTATAGCGGTCTACTCACGGCGGCATCGCGCCGCGGGTGGTCTCGCACACGGCACTGAGCCGGGGTGTCGGATGCACGAAACCCGCGAAGGAAGATCCTGCGCGGGTCTCGGTGGAGCCGGTTGGCTCCGGTCGTTGGCCGTGAGGCCTACGACGTCATCATTGTTGCCGAGCCGAAGCTCAGCCGCCGCAGGAGCCCTCGGCCTTGTCGCCGGAGCAGGAGCCCTCGGCCTTGTCGCCGGAGCAGGA
>JAHZJA010001275.1 GCA_022601155.1 Deltaproteobacteria bacterium
CGGCTGACAAAACCCGAGAACCGACCCATGAACCCTCGCATCGCGCTGTTCGGAAAACTCCCCGCCGCAGGTGACTTCGTCGCCTTCAACGAGGCGTATCCGGTGGCACGGCAGCTCGACAAGTGGCTGCAGGCAGGGGTCGACCATGTAGTGCGGCGGGGCAAGGAGCTTCCGCAGTCACCCGTGCGCTTCTTGTACCGAGACCCGGCGTGCTCCGGGGCGTGCATCGGCGTGTTCGTGCCCAGCCACGACCGCGTGGGCCGCAAGTTCCCGCTCGCGGCGTTCGCCTACATCGACATGCCGGTCGCGGTGCATCGATTCCCCTACCTACCTGCGGCGTATGCGCCGTTCCTCGATGGGGCGGCGGCGGTACTGAGCCAAGCGGCGCAGGCCGAGCCCAACGCGATCATGCAGCACCTGAGCACGCTGGTGCTCCCTGCTCCCCAAGAGCTCGAAGAAGCACGGGTGTGGGGCTACCAAGCACTCGACGCGACGTCGGGGCGGGCGTTGGTCGAGGCGCTGTTCGGCCCCGCGGCCAAGGGCGTGGCCTTCCACGGCTTCAACATGTTCCTCAGCGCGTGCGCGCAAGTGCATGGGGGTGCCCCTGCCATCGCCAACACGGTGCTCGAGTGCTCCGCCTCAGACGACGTTCAGTTGGTGTTCTGGCTGAGGCTGGCCTACGAGCTGCTGGCGTGGCAACGGGCCCCGCCGAGCTTGTTCTGGAGCGGGGGCGATTCCCGCGACAACCGGCTGATGCTCACTCTCGGCTCGCCCGACGCCGCGGTACTCCACTACCTCGCCGACCCGCACCTCCGGTCCGAGCGGCTTTGGCCCACGCTCACCGACAACTCGCAGAGCATCGAGCACGGCCGAACCTGCCTGGGCCCCACCGTCGTCAAGGCCCTCGAGCCTCCCGCGCCTACGGCCTCCCACATCATCGCGGCACTGCTGGCTCCGCCTCCGACCCCCGTGTCGAGCTGACCCGCACACCGCCGGTTCACCGGCCCAACAGACCAATCGGCCTTCACCCGGGTCGACGTATTTTCTGATAGCCTGCGGCCTCGCAGGACGTCCGGCCACACGGACCCTGACCGGGCGCAGTCCCACCCCGAGTTCTCCAACGCGACGAGGATAACAGGATGCCAAAAGAAGGATCGGTAGCGCCAAAGGAGCGCGTCAATATCGTCTACAAGCCGGCCACAGACGGCACCGAGGAGGTCGAGCTTCCGCTCAAGATCCTCGCCATCGGCGACTACACAGGGCGCGCGGACGATCGCCCCCTCGAAGACCGCAAGCCGATCAACATCGACAAGGACAACTTCAACGAGGTGATGGAAAAGCACGAGCTTGGGGTCGACCTCAACGTGCCCGACCGTCTGTCCGGCGATGAAGAAGGCGAGCTGGGCGTCTCGCTCAAGTTCAAGAACCTCAAGGACTTCACCCCCGAGGGTGTGGCCAACCAGGTCCCCGAGCTCAAGAAGCTCCTCGAGCTGCGCAACGCGCTGACGGCTCTGAAGGGTCCCCTGGGCAACCGTCCTGCATTCCGCAAGCAGCTCGAGAACGCTCTGGGCGACGAAGCCTCGCGCAAGAAGCTCATGAACGAACTGGGCATGAACGAGGGCGGCGGCGACGGCGGCGGCGAATAGCCGCCACGCGCCCCAACACCCCCACTAGCGAAACGCTACCGAGACCGAGGGTTTGACGATGGCAGAAGAGCAAGAGCAAGCAGCAGGCGCAGCCACGACGACCAGCGAGGGGTCGCTCCTGGACGAGCTACTGTCCGAGGCAAAGGTCACCCCCGAGCAGGAGACGTATGCCGTCGCCCGTCAGGGCGTGGAGACGTTCATCACCGAGGTCCTGTCCTCCTCCGACAAGTATCGCCGCATCGACAAGGCGGCCGTCGACGTGATGATCGCCGAGGTCGACGAGCGCCTCTCGGCGCAGATCAACGAGATCCTCCACGCCGAGCAGTTCCAGAAGTTGGAGAGCTCGTGGCGGGGTCTCAAGTACCTCATCGACAACGTGAACTTCCGCGAGAACGTGCGGGTCCAGGTGCTCAACTGCGCCAAGCAGGACCTGCTCGACGACTTCGAGGACTCTCCCGAGATTCCCAAGTCGGGGCTGTACCGCACGGTCTACTCCGCGGAGTACGGCACGTTCGGTGGCAAGCCCTTCGGGCTGATGGTCGCCAACTACGACCTGGGACCCGGGCCGCAAGACGTCCAGCTGCTCCAGCAGTGCGCGTCGGTGGCCGCCATGGCGCACTGCCCGTTCATCGCCAACGCATCGCCCGAGTTCTTCGGCGAGGAGGCGTTCGAGCCCCTGCCCAAGCTCAAGGACTTGCAGTCGTTGTTCGAGGGCCCGCAGTACGCCCGCTGGCATGCGTTCCGGGAGAGCGAAGACTCCCGCTACGTGGGCCTTTGCATGCCGCGGTTCCTGCTGCGCCTGCCCTACGGCGAGAAGACCATCCCCGTGAAGTCGTTCAACTTCAACGAGGAAGTCATCGGCAACCACGACTCGTACCTGTGGGGGCACGCTTCGATCGCGTTCGCCACCCGCGTGGCCGACTCGTTTGCCAAGTACCGCTGGTGCCCGAACATCATCGGTCCCCAGGCTGGTGGTGCGGTCGAAGACTTGCCGCTGCATCAGTACCCGGCGATGGGTGAGATCCAGACCAAGATCCCCACGGAGATCCAGCTCACCGAGCGTCGCGAGTACGAGCTGTCCGAGCAGGGCTTCATTGGCCTGGTGTTCCGCAAGGACTCCAACAACGCGGCGTTCTTCTCGGCCAACTCTTGCCAAAAGGCCAAGATCTTCGCCGACACCGAGGAGGGCAAGGCCTCCGAGCTCAACTACCGGCTCGGCACCCAGCTCCCCTACATGTTCGTCATCACCCGCCTGTCGCACTACCTCAAGGTGATGCAGCGCGAGCAGATCGGTACGTGGAAGGAGCGCGGCGACCTCGAGCGCGAGCTCAATAACTGGCTGCGCCAGTACATCGCCGACATGGAGAATCCGGCCCCCGCGGTGCGCTCTCGCAAGCCGCTGCGTGCCGCCAAGATCACCGTCGAGGACGTGCCCGGCCAACCCGGCTGGTACCGCTCGACGATCCAGGTGCGCCCGCACTTCAAGTACATGGGTGCTTCGTTCACCCTGTCGCTGGTGGGCAAGCTCGACAAGAGCTGAGGCTCTTACGGGGTTGGAGGTCGGCGATCTTGTGCCGGCCACCCCAACACCACCTATCTCGAGGGGCCGTGGCCCGCGTCGTCGCGGTCACGGCCCTGTTGCATGAGGCCCTTGCTCCGTCTTCCGCCGCCGTCATGACCACCGCTTCCGACGTCCAAGCCCGCGCCCAGCAACTGCTCGCCCCCATCTCCGACGCCAAGCCCGGGGGCGACAACGCCAGCTACGAGCCGGAGTACGAGGCGCTCCGGGTCGAAGTCGGCAAGCTGGACTCTCCCACGGGAGGCGATGTCGACTGGGAGGCCGTGGCCCGCCAAGGCCAGGCGTTGCTCACGGGCAAGAGCAAGGATCTGCTGGTCGCCAGCTACTACGCCTATGCCCTGTTGGAGACCGAGAAACTGGCCGGGCTCGCGGTGGGCCTGGCCGTCGTGCACGGCACGCTCGACAAGTTCTGGGAGACGATGTTTCCGCCGCTCAAGCGCAAGCGCGGCCGCGGCAATGCGCTGGGGTGGTTGATCGGGCGGCTGGAGATCGCACTGCCGGGCTTGTCGCTGGGCGCCGACGACCGCCCGGCCCTCGATCTGGTGCTCGCGGGCTACAAGCAGATGTCAGCGACGGCCCGCGAGAAGCTCGAAGACCACACCCCGGGCATGGGCAGCGTCAACAATGCCCTCGAGCGGATCAATCTCTCGGTGCCCAAGGCGGCCGGAGCACCTGCTGA
>JAHZJA010001276.1 GCA_022601155.1 Deltaproteobacteria bacterium
GCCCACGTCTCGAGGAAGAACCCCCGCGGGTCGGTGTAGACATCGGGCTCGATGATGTGGACTCCCTGGAGCTTGGTGGGAGAGACCTTCATCGGCGAACCTCGCCCTGCTGAAGCAACCCGAACAGGTATTGCCCGTACTCCGTCTTCGCGAGGGCCTCGGCCTGAGCCTGCAGCTGCGCGTCGTCGATCCACCCCTTGGAGTACGAGATTTCCTCGGGGCACGCGATCATCAGGCCTTGTCGGTGCTCGATGGTCTGGATGAACGTCGCCGCCTCGAGCAACGCATCGGGATTCCCCGTGTCGAGCCAGGCAAAGCCACGCCCCAGAGTCTCCAGGTGCAGCTGGCCTTGCTCGAGATACAAGCGGTTGAGGTCGGTGATCTCCAGCTCGCCCCGCGCCGAGGGCTGCAGGGCACAGGCCAGGTCGCAGACCTGCGCGTCGTAGAAGTACAGGCCCGTGACCGCGTAGTTGGACTTGGGCTTGGCGGGCTTCTCCTCGATGGACAGCACCCGACCGCCATCATCGATCTCCGCGACGCCGTAGATCTCGGGGTTCTTCACCCAGTAGCCAAACACCGTCGCACCTTCGCCACGGGCGGCGGCTCGCCCCACGATCGTCTGCAGCTCGTTGCCGTAGAAGATGTTGTCACCCAGCACCAGCGCGCACGGTTCGGTGCCCCCGCCCGCGAACGGCTTGCCGATGATGAAGGCCTGCGCCAGTCCGTCGGGGCTGGGCTGCACCTCGTAGGTCAGCTCGATGCCCCACTGCGATCCGTCGCCCAGCGTACGCTGGAACATCGACTGCTCGTGGGGGGTGGTGATGATGAGCACCTTGCGGATCCCCGCCAACATCAGCGTGGTCAGCGGGTAGTAGATCATCGGCTTGTCGTAGATGGGCATCAGCTGCTTGCTGACCCCCTTGGTCAGCGGATGCAGCCGGGTCCCCGAGCCTCCCGCCAGGATGATTCCTTTTTCGATCATGCGCGCGTGCCCTTTGCCGTGGCGTCTAGCCGCGGTCCTGGTAGTTCTTCTCGATCCAGTTGCGGTACTCGCCCGTGCGCACTTGCTCGATCCACGCGGGATTGTCCAGGTACCACTTGATCGTCTTGCGGAGCCCGGTCTCGAACGTCTCGGTCGGCTCCCACGACAGCTCGTTGCGAATCTTGGTCGCATCGATGGCGTAGCGGAGGTCGTGCCCGGGACGGTCCTTGACGTAGGTGATGAGCCCTTCGAGCTCGCCCTTGGTCTTGCCGGTCAGGTCGGCCACGATGCTGCAAATCTCCGTGACCACGTCGATGTTGCGGACCTCGTTGTTGCCGCCGATGTTGTAGGTCTCTCCGTCGGCGCCCTCGCCGATGACCTTCCAGATGGCCTCACAGTGGTCGCCGACGTACAGCCAGTCGCGGACGTTGAGCCCCTCGCCGTAGACCGGCAGCGGCTTGCCATCGACGGCGTTGAGCACCATCAGCGGGATGAGCTTCTCGGGGAACTGCAGCGGCCCGTAGTTGTTGGAGCAATTGGTGATCCGCGTGCGCATGCCGAACGTGCGCGCGTAGGACCGCACCAGGTGATCGCTGGCGGCCTTGGACGCCGAGTACGGCGACGACGGATCGTAGCGCGTGGTCTCGACGAACATCCCGGTGTCACCGAGCGAGCCATAGACCTCATCGGTGCTCACGTGGTGAAACAACCCCTTGCCGTCGGACCAGTGCTTGCGCGCTGCCTCCAGCAGGTTGAACGTGCCCTCGATGTTGCTCTTGATGAACGCACGGGGGCCCGAGATGCTGCGGTCGACGTGGCTCTCGGCGGCAAAGTGCACCACCAGATCGGGCTGGTGCTTGGTGAACACGCCGTCCACCGCCTCGAAGTCCACGATGTCCACGACCTCGAGACGGTAGTTGTCAGCCTTCGCGATGCCTTCGAGGCTGCCTAGATTGGCCGCGTACGTCAGCGTGTCGAGGTTGACGAACACGTGCTCGGGGTGCCTGGGCACCAAGAGGTTGAGAAAGTTGGCGCCGATGAACCCGGCGCCGCCGGTCACGAGAATCTTCATGGATGGCGGCTCGTCGAGGAAAAAGCGGGGCCGTCATGGTAACGGCTCGTTGGCAAACGGGCGGGGTCGGGGGCTCCGACGGCGCGAGAGTTGTCGCAAGCCCGCACGGTGCGCAAGACCGCGCGGTCCTGCTCATGGGTCATGGACCATCGTCGGGGTCACAGTGGGGACGAGTCGGCCCGGTGCTCGCGCAGCGCCTTGGCGATGCTCGTCATCAGCGTCATCGAGTCGTAGGGCTTGTTGAGGAAGCCGTACACGCCCGCCTTGCGCAGCTGGGACTCACGCTCGCGCAACACGTACCCCGACGAGATGATGACCTTGACCTCGGGGTCGAGCTCCAGCAGCCGTCGGAAGGCCTGCTCGCCGTTGAGCCCGGGCATGTCGAGGTCGAGGATCACCAGCTCCACCTCTTCGCGGTGCTCGATATAAAGCTCCACGGCCTGGGCCCCGTCGTCCGCCGCCAGGACCTTCACGCCCGCATGCTCCAACACCCGTCGCGTGGCGTAGCGCACGAGTTCCTCGTCGTCGGCCAGCAGCACGGTGCCACGCACCGGGGAGTAGTGGTCTTGGGTCACCCGGGGCCGCACCACGGGCTTGACCGCCGCCGCGGGTAGGTAGACCCGGAAGCACGTCCCCTGCCCTCGCTCGCTCTCCACCTCCACGTGCCCGCCGTGATCGCGCACGATCACCGACGCGGTGGCCAAGCCGAGGCCCGTTCCCTTCCCGCGCGGCTTGGTGGTGAAGAACGGCTCGAAGATCCGACTGCGGGTCTCGGAGTCCATCCCCAACCCGGTGTCCTTGACCGCGATGACCACGTACTGGCCCGGAGCCAGCAGCGGTGCGCCGTCCTTCTCGTCGGAGATCGCCTGGCGCTTGGCAGAGATGGTCAGCGTACCGCCCTCGGGCATCGCATCGCCTGCGTTGATGCACAGGTTCATCAGCACCTGCAGCAGCTGCGAAGGATCGCCGATGAGGGTCAGCCCCGCGGGCGCCTCGGTGACCAGCGTGATCGAGCGATGCAGCGTGGCCCGCAACAGACGCGTGGCATCGCCGATCATCGTCGATGCATCGGTCGCCTTGTGCTGCCGCCGGCTGCTGCGTGCAAACGCCAGCAGCTGGTTGGTGAGGTCCACGGCCCGCCGCGCCGCCGTCTCCACCTCGGCCAACGACTTGCGGGTCACCCCCTCGTCGAGTCGGTCGAGGCTGAGCAGGTGGGTGATGTTGGCAAGCACCACTCCCAGCAGGTTGTTGAAGTCGTGGGCGATACCGCCCGCCAGCTGTCCCAGCGCCTGGAGCTTTTGGGCCTGGATCCTCTGGTCCTCGAAGCGGTCGCGACTGGCGAACAAGAGGATCGTCTGGGACCCGACCGCGATCTTGTCGCCGAATTGCAGCGTGGTGTCGGCCACGCGCACCCCGTTGACGTATGTGCCGTTGCGGCTGCCCAGGTCCTCGATCTTGTACGTGCCGTGGCTCGTTCGACCGATGCGACAGTGGGTGCGAGAGACGCCGTCATCCAGGATCTCGATGGGGGACTGCGGCCCACGACCCAGCACCATTTCCTCACCCAACAGGTAGCGACGGCCCATCGCGTGACCGACCAGCACGATGAGGTGCGCCTCGGCGCCATTGGCTCGCCCGTCGCCGTCGGCCAGAGGTGAACGCCGTAGGGTGAGCGTGGCCGGATCAGTGTCGTGGTTGACGGGCACAGGCAGCGCAATGGTAACGCGGTCTGCCCGGCCCGGGACCACCGACCTCGGAGCACATCACCCACCATGCGGGCGTCGTTGGTATCCTGCGCGCGTGAGCATCCATGGCCGCGCCGTTGTGTGCCTGTGGCTGGCCGTGGGCTGTAGTGGGCCCTCGGACAACTCCGGCCCTGCGTCGACCAACCGGATCGAGCCCAGTCCCCAGGCCGTTCCTGCGCGGCCGACATTGCTGCCCGCCACCCCGCCCGTATCGCTCGAAATCGACTACCGCATGCGGACCGAGGAGGGCGACGACATCGTCCTGAAGCTCACCGACCAGGGAGCGCGCTACGGCCTGGCCCACGGCAAGGTCCGTGTGGCACTGCGTTTTGGCATCGATCCAACCGCGCTGGCTTCGATCTACGACACCCTTCGCATGGAGTCGTTCGACGGCATCCAGACCGTGCAGCGACCGCAGCCCAGCCCCCGGGGCACGAGTCTTCGACTCACCGCAGGACCCGCGCGCTACTCGGCCAGCGACATGGGCCGCAACGAGCCTGCCCCCGAATGGACCGCGGCCTATGCCCATGCGGTGGAGGCGGTCGAGACTCTCCGCCCCACGGCGACGGGGCCCGTGGTGGTGCGCATTCGATGGGATGAGAGCATGGCCGGGCAGGCCGTCGCCGTGGATCTCCAAGTGGGCGACGATCTGCTGGGCGTGCATCGGCAGCCCGGGCCGCTGCCCAACGTCGATATCCACTTGGCCCGGGCCCGCACCGTCGATGCGCTGGTGCGCTTCGGCTCTCCGGCCACGTCTACGCGCCACCACATCGAGGCCGGTCGCGACCTGGGGGTGCGCATCGCTCATGATCCGACCACCACCGCGGTCACGGTGACGCCGCTGCCGGCCGAACCCCGGTGAACGCGCGGGTCCATCGGTGGCAGCCGCGCATCGCAGGCAGACGGCCCCGAACTGGGCCTCATGGCTGCGCAACTGCTCGGTAGCGCCACCGATCGACGTCTGCAACACTCCGGGGCCCTCGTGACCGACCCCCACGACACCCTTCCTCTCGCGCGCACGCCCGCAGCCCCAGGGTTGGGCAACCAGCTGGTCGAGCCGGGCACCCCGCCTCCCGCGCCTCCCGCGCAGGAGTACTACCTCAACCGCGAGCTGACCTGGCTCAACTTCGCCTGGCGGGTCGCGCAAGAGGCCGAGGACCCCCGCAACCCGCTGCTCGAGCGCGTTCGGTTCTTGGGCATCGTCGGCTCCACGCTCGACGAGTTCTTCATGAAGCGGATAGGCGGTCTCAAGACTCAGGTCGGAGCGGGCCTGGCGGAGCGCTCGGTGGACGGTAGAACGCCGCGGCAGCAGATCGCCGAGGCCTACGACGAGATCCGCGGACTCGAGACCCGCATGTATGGGGTCTTCGACAGCCTCCAGCGGGAGCTCGAGGCCGAGGCGATCGGGGTGGTCGACGACGAGACACTCACCGCGGCCGAGCGTGCGGCGCTGCGCGAGCACTACCTCCGCAACATCTTCCCGCTGGTGACGCCCCAGGCGATGGATCCGGCGCACCCGTTCCCGTTCATCTCCAACCTCTCGCTCAACCTGCTGGTCACCCTTCGCCAGCCCGATGAGCCGCGTGAGCTGCTGGCGCGGGTCAAGGTGCCCGTGGGGCAGGGCATCCCGCGGCTGCTCCGGGTCGGCGACACCGATCGCTTCGTTCCGCTCGAGCGGGTGATGGCCCAGAACCTCGACCTGCTGTTCCCCGGTATGGAGGTGGTGGCCTGGGATGCGTTCCGGGTCACCCGCAACGCGGACACCGAGGGCGACGAGGACAAGGCCGACGATCTCCTCGCGATGATCGAGTCCGAGCTCCGCGAGCGAAAGTTCGCGCCCATCGTCCGGCTCGAGGTGCAGCTGGACACCGCCCGTTCACATCGGCAGCTGCTCGCGGCCCAATTCGATCTCGAGCCCGACGACGTGTTCGAGATGCCGGGGCTGCTGGGCTTGGTCGACGTGGGCGAGCTTTGTCGCGTGGACCGACCCGAGCTTCGTTTCTCGGTCCATCGGCCCATCGACCACCCGTTGCTGCCCGCGGGACAGAGCATCTTTCGGGCGATTCGCGAGGCGGGCGCGGTGCTGCTGCATCACCCGTACGAGTCGTTCACCACCTCGGTCCAGCGGTTCCTGCGGGAGGCCAGCTCCGACCCTCGGGTGCGCGCCATCAAGATGACGCTGTACCGCACCTCGCGGGACTCCGAGATCGTCGATGCGCTGGTCGACGCGGCCCGCAACGGCAAGCAGGTCGCCGTGGTGGTGGAGCTCAAGGCTCGCTTCGACGAGGCCGCCAACATTCGCTGGGCCACCCACCTCGAAGAGGCGGGCATCCACGTCAGCTACGGCGTCGTCGGCCTCAAGACCCACTGCAAGGTCGTGTTGGTCGTCCGTCAAGACCGCGATGGGCTGCGCCGCTACGCCCATATCGGCACGGGTAACTACCACGCTGGCAACGCGCGGGGGTACACCGATCTCGGCCTGCTCACCTGCGACGCCAGCATCGGCCACGACCTCACCGAGCTGTTCAACTTCCTCACCACCGGGTACCGGCCGCGCCGCAACTACCTCAAGATTCTCAAGGCGCCCAACGAGCTCAAGCAGGCGCTGCTCGACCGGATCGAGCGCGAGGCCTCTCACCATCGACGCAAGGGCGGCGGGCTCATCCAGCTCAAGATGAACGCCCTCGAAGACGCCGACATCACCCGCGCGCTGTACATCGCGTCGCAGGCGGGCGTCCGCATCGACCTCATCGTGCGCGACACCTGCCGAGCCCGACCGGGTGTACCGGGGCTGTCGGAGACGCTGCGGGTCATCAGCATCGTGGGCCGATTCCTCGAGCACGCCCGCATCTACTACTTCCGCAACGACGGCCAAGAGGAGTACTTCATCGGGTCCGCCGACTTGATGAAGCGCAACCTCGAGAGCCGGGTCGAGGTGCTCGTGCCCGTCGACACCCCCGCGCTGCGTGATGAGCTGCGGATCATCCTCGACACCCAGCTCGCCGACGACAGAGCCGCGTGGAAGATGCAGCCCGACGGTAGCTACATCAAGAACGATATCGACGGGACCACCGCGCAACAGCGGCTCATCGAGCGCGCCGAGCACCGCGACGACCTGGCCACCGAGGACCGCCGCCGTACCCGGCGTCTGGTCGCCAAGCGATGACCGTTCAACGCCGCCTTCCCCCGGCTTCGGACTGACTGTCCATCACACCCGTGCGCGGCGGCTGGGTGCCAGCCGACCCCGTACGCGGCGTCTGGCCGACGGGCGTTGACCGTCCACGATTTTCCCAGACACTGCGGTCGCCAAGCGCAGACCGGCCAACGCCGTCCTGCCCGACCTGGTCACCAAGCCGCGACAGACCTGCCGTCGTTCCGTTGTCGTCGGCACGACCCTGCCCCAACGCAAGGGCCGGGTCCGTGGACCCGACCCCTTGGTCGAAGCGGCGCGGTGCCGCGAATCAATCGCCCGCAGCGATGGTGGCGGCAACCCTCGCCACCTTGGGATCCGCATCGGCCTGCAGCGTGGTCAGCTGGGCCAGGCTACGGGTGTACTCGGCATCGATGAGCGACAGCGCCCGCAACGAGTGCCGTCGCACGGCTCCCGAGTCGGAGGTCAGCTTGCCCACCAAGCCCGCCTTGGCGGCCTCGACCTGCAGGTTCCCCGCAGCGCGAGCGGCCTCGATCTGCACCGCCTCGTCGGCATCGCTGAGCGCAGCAACGACTGCCGAGGCCAGGACGTCACCATCCTTGCGTCGACCCACCGAGCGCAGGGCCTCGGCCCGCACCTTCGCGTCGACATCGGCCAGCCCCAGCGCCAGCCCATCGAGCGCATAGGGAGCCGCCGCGCGATAGAGCGACGCCGCGATGAGCTCTCGGACGCGAGGCTCGGTCTCCAGGGTCATCAGCTCCGCCAGGGCGGCCGAGTAGTCACCCATGGTGCGGGGTAGCGCATCGACGATCGCGGCCCGCACGGCAACCGGCTCACTCTTGCTGAGCAGGCGGTACAGCAAGATCGGCGCGGCATCGGGGTTGCGCACCAACGGCCCACTAATGCGTGGGAAGCCAGCGCGCGTGGTCCGAGCCTCGAGGCTCATCATGGTGTCGAAGTACTCGGGCTGCTCGTTGCGCAGCCGCTCCACCTCGGCGTCCATCCACGGTCGCCACTTCTCCACGGCCACCGCCGGCGTCACGGCGACAGCATCCGCGGATGCCTCGGCCGGGCTGACGTCGCTGGGAGCGACCACTTCACTGGGGGTGAGCCCCTGGGCAGACCGCAAGCCGTCAGGTTCGGTACTCCCCCCCGCACAGCCGACGAGACCGAGCGCGAGGACAGAGACGATGATCGGGGTTTGGATTCGCTTGGTCATGATCACATCCCTGACAGAAGGTGAAGGCCAACCTCCCACCAGTTGTCGGTGGGGGTACGCGTCATGTTGGTGCCGCAGTGAACTTCGCCGAGGCCGAGGTGGTACACGTCCCAGTCATCCACGTAGTGGGGGATGAGCGTGGCGGGGAGGTTGTCGGAGAACGCCTGGATCATCGGGTCCGCCTCCTGCCCGTCTGCGTTGCCGCGGAAGAACGGATCGGGGATGAACAGGTGGCTCTCGCCGTTTTCGAGGTTGGCCACGATCAGGTTGATCATGCCGGGCACCAGAGCCGCGGTCCCGCCCCCACAGCCCCCGATCGTCTCGAACAGGCTGGGCATGTACAGGATATCGGACTCCTCCAGCCCGAACTCGGCGATCATCGTCTCCCGGATCGGGTCGAGCTCGTCCTCCTGCAGGGCGTCGTTGAGGTTGCGCAGCGCGGTGTCGTCGAGGATGTCGCCGACGGTCGCGAAGCCGTGGTCGGGGCCATAGCGGCCGAGCGACATCGTGGGATCGAGTGTCTCCAGCAGCGCATACGCCGAGGGGACGTCGGAGATCACGAAGCGGTAGCCCTTGGGCGAGTCGGGGTCGGGCACGAACGAGGAGAACTCGTCCACGTGGCCCACGCACAGCCAAAAGGTGTCCAGCTCGACGGGCGCCTGGATGTCCTGTGCGACCAGGAAATCCGACATGTCGTCGTGGATGCCCAGGTTGCCCTGCTTGCCGTAGTAGCTGCGCCCAAACGGGTACTCGACCCCACCGTTGGTCAGCGGCGGGCTGTTTTCGAGGTTGCCGAACGAGTCCCAGCTGGTGGCCTGGGCGGGGTCACCCCACACCCGGATGTTGGTGCCCGGTCCCTCCAGTGCGTCTTCGGCCCAGGGGTCCAAGGGACGATCGCGGATCGAGTCGATGACCGTGTCGGCGCGCTGCCCCTCGGCTCCAATGCCGTATGCCAGCTGGACCTCGTCTTGGATCCACACATCGAAGCCATACGATGCACCAGCGATGGCGGTGAACTGGTCGCCCAGCACCGCCTCGTAGTCGGCGACCATGTCGACGTTGCTACCGAAGCCCGCCTGGACCTCCACCACCCACACATGCTCGGTGGGCTGCATGTGGTGGTTGAGGATCGCGGGGGACGACATCATCAGCACCGGGGCCGACTCGACCTCCGCGCCCGTGTCGTCCAGGTGTGCCAGCGTCAGCTGAGCCACCGCGTAGTCGATCCCAAACTCGATATCGAGCGTGGTGCCTTCGGCACCCGGGGTGAAGTCGTAGGTCTCCTGGACCACGCCATCGCCCGAGCCGAGCACAAAGCTTCCGTCGTTCCACACCCGCGTCTGTTCGAGATTGCCCGACAGCGTCGCGCTCACGGTGTGACCGGCGGGCAGCGCGGGGATCAGGAGCGTGGAGTGATCGTCCTCGCCCTCGAAGATCACCTGCAGCCAGTCGTTGGTGCCGTTCTCATCGTCGTCGTCGATGTTGGGCACGCCGAAGACGGGCTCGAATTCCCACTCCACGCCCGGAGGCGGCTCGTCGGTCGTCGTACCCTCGGGGTCCACGTCACCCGTACTGGTCCCCATCATCCCGGGGCCAGTGGTGGGGTCGTCCGTCGTCCCGACGTCGCCAGCCGAGCCCCCGTCGTCTCCGCAGGCACTCAACGCCACCCCGACGCCCAGCGCAAAGAGCCACCGCACGCTGCTGATTGTCATGCAAGCTACGGTACAGGTGTGACCGACCCGGCTCAAGCTGCTTGTGGGCGTTGGCCCGTGCCACCGCGCACGGCGCGATCACCGGGCAGCCGGTCCAGTCGGTGGTGCCAACCGGCCAAGAACGACGTGCCGCGACAGTGCACGGCCCCGCACTCGGTTGGGCGCTTGCGCCGATACGGCCGCCGCGGGACGATCGTCGATGGCGATCGGTAACCACGGCGGCGCCACTGCGGTTTGAAAGACGCTCCCATGCGCATGCGCTCGACTCTGTTCTTCGTGCTCCTGGCGTCGTTGGCCTGCGGCAGCGACCCCGGCCAGCCCGCGACGAGTGAGACGGGCACCACCGCGCCCGCGACGAGCAACGCCACGGCGGTGGCCTCGACCGGGGTCGCCTCGACGACGACCGCTGGCGCCGAGTCCACGGGGAGCGAGACCACCACCCCCGGCTTCACCACCGTCAGCCCCACCGACGGCGAGACCGATACCCAGGGCGGCAACACGCCGGTGCCGGAGGAGGTCGACTACGAGCTGTGCGAGCTCGACTGGGGGCCCAGCGCCATGGTCACAGGCACGACGCCCGACGGTCCGTTCGAGGGTCTGTACGCATGGTTCGGCTGGTTGACGTGCAACGGGGACGGCATCTCGCCCACCCTCGTGCTCCTCGAAGATCCCGCCGATCTGGCGGCGGCCGTGGCCGTCAGCCCCAGCGGTGACGCCATCCCCACGCCTTCGGTCGAGTGGTACCTGTTCGGCGCCTGCTCGCCCGTGGGCGGATGGGTGGGCGAAGGCAACGTCACGGTCTACATGCGCACCGAGGGGCCATGGCATCAGGCCGGAGGGATGATCGAGATCTTCGACACCCATCGCATCTTCGACGTGGTGGATCCCAACGACCCGCCGCGCATGCATGGATTCATCTCGATCCACGATGGCGGCTGGGACATCGAGGGCGAGTTCACGGCCGCCTACTGCGGCCCGCTGAGCTACCCACTGGGCTGCGAGTGAGCCCGAGCGCCTCCTGGTGAGCCCGGGCCCCTCCCTAGGGCAGCGAGATCCACCAGGCGACGAACAGTCCGTTGACGACCATGATGGCCGTCGACCCGATGAGCCACGTCGCAATCCACGCCCGATTGCGCGCCGCCAGTCGCGATCCCATCAGCAGGACCGAGCCACCGATCGGGATCAAGACCAACGCACCGATGAACACGAACAACCCCATGGCGACCGCCATGATGACGCCCGCCACCATCCACGCCCGCGCCGCTCCGGACCACGGCCGGTCTCCACGTCGGAGCGCCGCCAGGGCAACCAAGCCCGCGCCGGGGGTGGCCTGGGCGAGCAACAAGACCACGACCAACAGGACCAGTCCGATGTCGTTGGGGCCGCCGGGGCCGTCGGTGACGATCTTCCATGCCACCACGAGGTAGAAGATCGCGAAGCCGATTCCAGCCAGGCCCATCCCGAGATAGAGGCGACTGAGCCCGTTCGAACGATGGGAGTCCTCCACGACGGACGAGGGTAACACCCGGCGGATCGGCCCTGCGGCCCGGCTGCGATCGACTCGAGCGAGCCGATGGCGACGGACACCGTGCGTGGCCGCCATGCCCCCCATGTAGGCGGTGACGGTCAGCCGTCGGGTGGGCGCGGAAGACTGCCCTCGGGCGCCGGAGTTCGGGAGGGCACGACCAGGTCCGCCACCGCGGCCGGATCGAGGAGCACATCGTCGTCACGCAGCCCCCCCCACTCCGCGCGCAGCTGCTGCAGCACCAACAACGTCAGCAGTGCCTGCCCGTGCGCGGTGGGGTGCAGCAGGTCCCACTGCAGCATGTGACCGGTCGAGACATGGATCGTCTTGTCACCGAGCTCGACCGGGAGCTCCTGCTTGAGCGCGTGCATCCAGTCCGCCAGCGGCACGACGTACACATCCGGGTTGCCCTCGGCCCACGCGTGGATCTCGGCGTTGAGTTGCGCGAGATCGGAGACTTCGGGGATCTGCGCGCCCGAGATCATGCGACGGGACGCACCGTGCACATCGGGTAGGTCGCCCACGAACACGGGCACCCCCAACGACTCCAGCATCGCCATCCCCTGCTGGAGCTCGGCGTGGCGCTGCGCGGGTTGCTTGTCCCCGTAGGCGAACCAAAACAGGAAGTCGATGGCCAGCACCATCTTGACGCTGCGCAGCTTGGTGGCCGTGATCTGCACCGAACCCAAGTCCACCGCACCCAGGTGCATCAGCGCCACCGAGGAGTCGTGAATCTGGTGAGGCACACCGAGCGCTGCCTCCAGCGTGTCGGCCAGGCCCACGCCCGTTCCGAAGCCCGCCGCCTGGCTGGCGCCCACGATCCCAATGCGGCTGAGGCGATCGAGGACTTCGTCGCGCCGCGGGTCGTCCACCGGCGGCGCCACATACACCGCGGGGGCCGCGACGGGCTCGGGCGTCGACACGGGCTCGGCCGTCTTCGGCTGACACGCAACGGTCGCAACTCCCAGCAGCAGACCCAGTGCCGTCGAGGCCCAGGGGAGACCGAAACTTGCGCGCCACCGTGGACAGCGACCGCTTGCTCGCGAAGGGTGCACCGGCCGTTACTCCGCGGCTTGCTCGTCGGTCTGGACGCGCTGCTCTGCTGCCGCGTTGGGCGGGTTGGACGAAGGGGCGCCGTCGAGCGCATCGAGCTGCCCCTCGATGTAGCCGGCAACGCTGGGATCGGCAGCGCGAGCCTGGGCGAGCAGCTTGCTCGCAGCTTCCGATCGACCCGCGGCCGCCTCGCACAACCCCTGCCCCGCCAACGCGCGGGCCCGAACGTGCTTGTCATCCGACTTGCGCGCCTTGGTGTAACGCATCGCCGCGAGGCCGCAGTTGCCGCTGTGGCGTAGGTTGTCGCCCTCGAGCACCTCCGACCACAGGGACGCGGGCTCGTCCTTGCGCGACGGTGGTGCATCGTCGGTTTTCTTGGGCGCGGACGACTTGGGCGGAGGCGACGGGTCGCTCCCCGAGCCCTTGGCTCCGGAGTTGGTGGGCGCAGCTCCCCCACCACGGCCGGGAGCGCTGGGCTTGGGCTTGGGCTGAGGCTTCGAACGACGTTGCCGCTCGGTGTCCACCTTGCGCTCTTGTTCGGCGAAGGCCGGGGCCTCGGCCTCCTCGTCGTCGTCGGCCAGCGACCGCGTCACGACACTCGGCTCGGCCGGTCCACGATTGCCGATGGCCACGCCCTGACCGCGCTGGATTCCGTCGTCCCCGTCGGCCGCGATCCGATCGCCCGACGCGTCGGCCAGGCGACCCAGCTTCCCGGCCACCGCTCGCTCGGGTTGGTCCTTGGCGGCGGCGGCCTCCAGCGGCGCAGGGGTCTCGGCCCGAGCGACCATGTCGCCGCGGGTCTCGCTCGGTCCGTCGGCGCGATCGCCAGGCCACAGCATCACCAGCAACAACGCCGCGCTGCCTGCGAACGCCACCGCGGGCACCCACACCCGCAGCCGCCATCGCGACCACCACGATCCGGTGGTGACCGGGCTCGCGGTGGTGGCCGCCGCCCGAGCCTGCGCCATCACGCCATCGAGCACACCCGCGGGGACCTCCTCGAGTGGCAACGCCTGTCGGCTCAGCTGGAGCAGCTCGTGGAACTCACCCAGACGCTGCGCGACGGGGTCGCCGTCGACCATCGATGGAGGCCCGAGCTCATCGAGATCCTCGAGGGCGTCTTCGAGCCGATCGAGGTCGGCGGGGCTCAGCTGCAAGCCACTAGACATGCGCGCGCCCCTCCTTTGGTGCGGCGCCGGGAGCCGGCTGTTCGCCTCGTAGATCGCCCAGGTGCTCGCGCAGTTTTTCCAGCGCGTAGCGCATGCGGCTCTTGATCGTGTTCTCGGGGACGCCGAGCGTCTCGCCGATCTCGCGGAACGACAGCCCGCTGAGCTAACGCAGCAAGAACACCTCGCGCTGCTCGTCGGGCAGCGCTTCGATCGCCGCCTTCATCCGCTTGCGCAGGGTCGGGGCCTCGGCCGCCTCGTCGGTCGGCACCTGCGGCGCCGGCATCCGCGACAGCAGGTTGGGTCCCGCATCGCCGTCCTTGCCCTGGCGCTGGGTGTCGAGCGATTGATGATCGCGGAACCGAGCCCGGCGACTCTCATCCACACACAGGTTGCGCGCGATCGCGTAGACCCAGGTGGTGAACTTGGCGGTGCGTTCGTAGCGGTCCTTGGCTCGTACCACCCGCAGGAACACCTCCTGGAGCAGCTCTTCGGCCCGCCCGCGGTCGCGAACGCTACGGAGGATGAAGTTGTAGATGCCTCGCTGGTGCCGCTGTACGAGGGCCTCGAATGCGCGCGCATCTCCACCACGGAATGCGAGCATCAGCTCGGCATCGGGCGGACCCGAGGACGGCGGAGCGGCCGAGGGCTGGACGGAGGCAGACATGACGGGGCGGCGCGCCGGGCCGCGGCCGATAGTGTGCGCTGCCTCGCGCCCGGTGAGCAACCGGCCCGCTCGTACGACGAAGCGCCAGACGCCGCCTCGGGCCCCGATGGGCGCGTCGACCCGGCGATAGCGGCGCGACACGCCCACGGACGACGGCCGGCCCGAGCGGGCTACGCCGGGCTCGACGTGATGCAGGCGCGGGGATCTGCCATCGACGACCGATTCCGACCCCGTCATAGATCTGCCCACGCCTCCGAGCCCGCACATGACGCGGGCAGCTGATGATGAGGCGAACATCGAAACTCGAAAATGCGACATCCCATCCAACGCAGCAGGGCGCCGGCCGGTCTTTGTGGGTGTGGAAAAGCACGTGTCATCCTGGACCCAATGGCCAGCCACGCCGTGCAGCGCCTGCTCTCGTCCACCCCCAGCCCCGACGACTCCACCCGCGTCGAGGTCTGCGTGGAGCTTGCGTGCGGCTGTCGGCTGACCCGCACCATTGCCGCCGATCGGATCGTCGAGCGCCCCGGCGGCGAGTCGTTCGCGGTGGGCAAGTTCCCGTGCCCGCTGGACCATCCCGTGCGTCGCCCTACGCTGTAGGGGCACCGGTCGCCTCGCGATGGACCGCCTCCCCCTCACCGACCTCGGCACGCATCGAGTCGACAATCAGCCCGACGCGCTGATCGACTACGACCCCATGCGCCGGGACGCCGCGCTGCGCGACGCAGTTGGGCGCGAGGGTGCCGGGTGGTCGGCCGATCGTCTGCAGCGCTTGAGCACCTCGGTCGGGAGCGAGCAGTACATCGAGGCCTCGATGCTGGCCAACGCCCACCCGCCCGTGCTCCGCAGGTTCGATCACGCGGGGCGACGGGTCGATGAGGTCGTGTACACCCCGGCCTATCACCAGCTGATGGGATTGGGTCTGGCGTACTGGCTGGCGGGACTGCCGTGGGCCGATCCTCGGCAGGGCTCGCACGTGGCCCATGCGGCGATGGTCTACCTGCTGTCGCAAGCCGATGCGGGCGTCGTCCATCCGATGAGCACCACCTACGCCGCGGTGCCCCTGCTGCGCGCGCAGCCCGATGTCGCCCGTGAATGGGAGCATCGCCTGCTGGCGGCCACCTACGACCCGCGCTGCATCCCGGTCCACGCCAAGCGGGCCGCCACCATCGGCCTGGCCGTGTCCTCGCCCGACGCGGGACCGACCGCGACGCCCCCGTCGACGCTGCGGGCCACGGCCCACGATACGGCCGGGCCGGGGCAGACGTACGCCCTCGAAGGCACCCTGCCCATCTGCTCCGCTCCCATGGCCGACGCCTGGATCACGATGGCGACCACCTCCGCGGGTCCCTCGTGTTTCCTGGTGCCGCGGTGGTGCCCGGACGGCCAGCGCAACCGACTGTGGCTCCAACGGCTACGCCCCACGCTGGGGCAGCGAACCAGCGCCTTGGCGCAGCTGGAGCTGCCCGGGAGCTGGGCCCGGATGATCGGGGACGACGGCGACGGTCCGGCCACCCTCACGCGCATGCTCCACCACGTGCGGCTCGATGCCGTGGTCACTCGGGTGGCGTGCATGCGGCAAGCACTCACGCAAGCGCTCCACCACGCCCGCCACCGCCGAGTGTTTGGGCAGCCGTTGCTCGACCAGCCGCTGATGCGCGCGGTGCTGGCCGACCTCGCGCTCGAAGTGGAAACCGCGGTGGCCTTGGTGATGCGTGTCGCTCGGAGCTACGACGATGCCCGCCGAGACCCGAGCCTGCAGGGAGCGTCGCGCCTGATGGTGGCC
>JAHZJA010001277.1 GCA_022601155.1 Deltaproteobacteria bacterium
CTCGGACTCGGTAGGACCGGGAACCGGTTGGGAGCCGCGGTACGTGTTGGTGCGGGCCGCACCCGACGAGCCGGGGAACGATCCGGGTCGTCTGGTGGGCGCGGTGGCGTGCTACCGCAAGGACCACAGCTACGGCGAGTACATCTTCGACTTCGGGTGGGCTCGCTCCGCGATGCGGGCCGGTCTTTCGTACTACCCCAAATTGGTCGTCGCCGCGCCCGTCACTCCCGCAACGGGCCGCCGATTGTTGATCGCCCCCGACCTCGATCCGGCCGCGCGAGCGTCGGTGGTGAGCGCATTGCTCGACGCGGTGCGGGGTGTCGCCGACGATCTCGGCTGCAGCTCGGTGCACTGGCTGGTTTGTGGTCCCCAGGAGCACGGCGAGCTGGCCGAGGCTGGCTACTGTCCGCGCGCGAGCTTTCAGTTCCACTGGAACAATCCGGGCTACACCGACTTCGATGCGTTCTTGTCTGGGCTCGCCTCGCGCAAGCGCAAGCAGATCCGCAAGGAACGCAAGCGTGCGCTCGAGGCCGTCGATGGTCCGGTGGAGTTCGTGCCCGCGGCCGACTGGAGCCCGCAGGACATCGCTGACCTCGAGGGCTTTTACCGCCGCACGTGCTTCATGCACGGCAACGACGGCTACCTGACCGCCGATTTCTTCGCGTTGCTTCCGGAGGCCATGCCCCAGCGGGCCCGGTTCGCCCGGGTCCAGCAGGCGGGCAAGACGGTCGCGGGGGCGCTGTACTTTCAGACCGAGCACGCGCTCTACGGCCGGTATTGGGGCTGCGGCTGTGAGATCCCGTTCCTCCACTTCGAGGTCGCCTACTACGCGGGCATCGAGCACTGCATTCGCGAGGGGCTGCCCCTGTTCGAGGCGGGGGCCCAGGGCGAGCACAAGCTGCTGCGGGGTTTCTTGCCCGCCAAGACGCACAGCAACCATTGGATGCGGCATCCGGGTCTGCGCGAAGGGGTGGAGCGATTCCTGCGCGGCGAGGCTCGCGAGCTGGTGGGCTACATGGAGCAGATGGCTCGGTTCTCTCCGTACCGCAAGGACAATGAAGGCAAGCCCTTACCCCCGCCGACCACCGGGCTCGCGGAGGTGGGTGAGGCTGGCGAAGATGCGGCCGCGAAGGCCGACGACGCGATCGACGTTGGCTGAGCGCGGCGGCCGATCGCATCAACGCGGTGGCCAACGGTGAGACCACGCCCTATGCTGGCGCGGTGTCGTTGAAGCGACAGCGAAGTCGAGCTCTGCAGGCCCACGAAGAGGCCATGGCCAACCTCAGCCCCGAGGAACGAGAGCAGCGCCAAAAGCGGAGCAAGGAGCTGTGGCGGCAAGAAGGGCCCGAGCCCGTCCCACGCACGCCGAGCGAGAGCCTGCGGCTGCTGGCCGAGGTGCTCGACTCGCTGCCGCCCGACGAGTGAGCTCGAAGGTCGCGACCGGGTCGCGGACCTTGCTGCGCTGATCGACGTCGGCGCGGCAACGGAGAGCGCCGTCTCAGCCGCGACGACCATGGACGCCGAGCGCGTTCATGTCGGTCTCGATGTGTACGTGGCACTCGGCCTCGGGCCCCGACGGTCCGCGCCCTTGCGGTATGGGCTGCGTGCTGCAGCTGCGAACGCTCTTGGGCGCGCTCGCAGCTGCAACGCGAGACAGGCTCAGCAATACGACATGCAGACGGTCTTCTCGTCTTGGCAGTACTCTTCGCTGCAGTTGCCGTGGTCGAGGCAGTCGACGAAGTCACGCCAGCACTGGGCGATGCAGTTGAAGTTGGTGGCCGGCGTCGCGCCTTCGTTCTCGGTCTCGAGTCCCTCGACGGGCGCGACCTCGATCGACTGGAGCTCGGTGGAGGCGTTGGGCTCGACCACCTCGATGTCGGGTGATGCCACCGGCTGTGCGGAGGCGAGGCCAGAGCCCGCGACGACACCCAGTGCGATGGTGAGGGTCGTCAGCGACAAGAATCGGATGCTTCGGTTGTTCATGGGGGCGAAGTGATCATCGAGGCGCAGGTGTCCACGACGACGTGCTCGAATGGCGCATCGACTCGAGCTTTTCTCGGAAGTCTCGGGTTCGTGGATGCTCGGGTCCCCAGACATCGGTGGCCGCGCTGACGGCCAGGGCTCCGTGCTCGAGCGCGCGGGCGGGCTCGGAGGCCTGGAGCGCGTCGGCCAACGCACCGTGGAGCGTGGCCCGCTCTGGAGCCGCCGCGCCCTGGAGCGCGTCCAGACCCGCGAGCAGGGCAGGCTCGGGCCGGCCGCCCCCGAGCGCGACCACCAAGCTCCGGACGTGGGCCATGCGCGCGAGATCGCGGGGCCCCGCACCCACGCGATCCCAGGTGCTCTGGGCTATCTTGAGCTGGTCGTGGGCCATCCGTGGGTCACCCATCTCGCGCGCGACGTGGGTGGCGGCGAGGCGTCGGAGGTTGGCGACCAGGTAGTCGTTGCGGCTGAGTTCGGCCAGAGTGATCGCGGTGACGAACAGCGGGACGCCCGGAGTCACCGCGTCGAGTTCGAACGCCAGCGTGGCGCGCTCGGAGAACGCCGCGGCGACCAGCGGCGTATGGCCCAAGACATCGGCCCTCGCGATGGTGGGCTCCACCAGCTCGCTCGCCCGGTCCGGTCGTCCCAGCATGCGCAGATCGTGGAGACGCAGGATGTCGACGTGGAGGGCCTGCGCCTGCGCCTCGATGGCGGGAGGCGGAGCGAGGATGATCACCTGGCGCTCGTTGGCGCAGCGCCCCGGGTCTTCGAGCTCGTGCGAGGCAACGACGGCTCCGGCCAGCGTGGTCTCGTCGGCGGCGTGGTCGGGCTCCTCCAGCAGCAGTCCCACCAGCATGTCCAGGCGCAGCCGACCGACGGACAGACACAGGCTCCGGGCGCGTGCGATGGCGGGTCGCCGTGGCTCGATCTCGTCGGCCGTGCACAGCTGCTGCCGCTGCTCGCTCCACTGGGTGGCAAAGTCGTCGAAATTGGCGAGCACCCGGTCTCGGCTGCCTGGCGCATGGGCGAAGTTGGTGCGATCGAAGCGGGCGGCCACGGCCTGTCGGCGGGGCTCGTCCCAGATTCCCGCGAGCGTCTCGCCCTCGTCGCACAGTCGCTCGAACGCACCGGGCTCACCCGTGCCGAGCCACAGCACGGCGCCGGCTACCGCGGCCGCGGTGCCGATCAGGCCTCCGCGTATCAGTGCCCGCCGACGCCCGACCAGTGCATCGAGCAATGCGTTGAGGTCGGGCCAGCGGTCGGCGGGGTCACGCGCGAGACCCCGCCGGATGACCCTCCATACGGAGGCGGGTGCACGGCCGCGGGGTTCGAGGGGCCGTTGGCGCTCGAGGGTCAGCAGCCGCCCTCGTGCGGAGCTCAGCTCGAACGGCGCGCACCCGTACAAGGCCTCGTACAGCGCGACACAAAACGCGAACTGATCGCTGCGTTCGTCGACCCGCCCCCCGCGAAGCTGCTCGAGCGGCATGTAGCGAATGGTCCCGAGCACGGCCCCGGTACGGGTCAGCCTCGACTCGATGTCGAATGCGCCGGGGCCCTCGGTCGTCTGCTGCTCGTCGTCGGCGAGCGCGAGGCCGAAATCGGCCACCCGCACGCTGCCGTCGGTGCCAATGAGCACGTTGTCGGGCTTGAAGTCGCGATGCACGATGCCGGCCTGGTGCGCGGCTGCGAGCCCACGGCCGGCCGCGATGAACCGCTCGAGAATCTCCCGCCATGACCGAGGCTCGTGCGCGAGCCAGTCGGTGAGGGTCTGCCCGTCGACGTACTCCATCGCGAGGAACGTGCGCCCCTCGTGCTCGCCCGTCTCGTAGACGTGAACCACGTTGGGGTGCGATAGCTTGGCCAGCGCCCGGGCTTCGTGGCGCAGCCGGTCCTGCTGCTGCCCGCCGCCCTCGTCACCGCTGGCCAGCACGCGCTTGACGGCCACCTTGCGCTCGAGCGCTTCGTCGATGGCGAGGTAGACCTCGCCCATCCCTCCCTCGCCCAGCCGACGCTCGACTCGAAACCGACCGATGCACAGGGCCGAGGGCACCCCGAACAGTCGCTCGCGGGCCTTGGCGATCGCCCGACGTTGCTCGAAGCTGGGCGCAGGCCGGGTGGTCCAGTGCACGTGGGCTTGCGGGGCGTCACCCCGGTCGTCGTGCGGCAACGACGTGCCGTCGGGCTGGATCGCGCTGGGCATGGTGGCACTCGGGAGTCGAAAGTGACCCCGGGCGGTGAGCTGTCCACGTGGATCTTACTCGTTGTTCACGCGATGTCGGAGCTCGGATGCCCAGCGCTCCAGCCCGTCGAGGGTGCTGGCGAGGAGCTCGTGAGACTCGGCGATCTTGGCCATCGCGTCGCGCAGCAGCTCGCGGGCCTTGACCAGTCGGCTGCGCATGGCCGAGTGCGAGACGTCCATGATGTCCGCGATCTGCCGGGCATCGAGCTCCTCCCAGTAGTACAGCTCGAGCGCCGTCTGGTAGCCCATGGGGAGCTGTCGCAGGCCTTCGAGCAGCAGACGCTGCTCACGGCTACGCCCGACCATGGTGCTGGGGCCGGGCACCAAGCTGCTCATGGTGTCGACCTCGGGATCGACCTCGCGCCCCTTGACCAGCTTCCGCAGGTGCTCGCGAAACACGTTGCGGGCGATGCCGAGGATGAAGGCTCGAAACACGATGCCCTCGCGGATTCGCTCGCGGCCCTCGACCATGCGCAGGAAGGTCACCTGGATGAGATCCTCGCTGCCGTCGCGCAGCTTGTTCTCGAAGAAGCGCGCGACGGCCTCCGCGTGGCGCTCGAACACGCGGCTGCCCGCGTCGGCGTCGCCCGCTCGCCAGGCCTCGAGCAGCGTCGCATCGAGTTGCCAGTCTGGAGTCACCCATGAGCGTTCTAGCACCGATCGAAGCGCCGGGCCCGGCTCGAGCCGCGAGGCTGGAGCCGGGTGCCAGCGTCCGCCTCCGTCCACGAAACGCGCGGACGAGTGTCACCGATCGTGCCCTCGAACGTTGGGTGTCGAGTCGAGCCACGTGTTGCGAGCGGTCCGTCGCTCAGCGGGGGAACACTCGTCGGTGGAGCTCCAGCGCGGCTCGAAGCGAGGGCGGCGCGTGGAGGATCGGCGTGCCATCGGCCAGCGTGTCCCAGCGTCCGTCGGCGGTGCCGGGACGAACGATGGCGTACTGACTGGGCTGCAGCGACTCGGGGCGCACGGCCTGGCGGTTGCCCTTGCCCTGCTGCTTCACGGGCGTGCCGTATTCGTGGAACACCGCGGCGGCGTGTCGAATGTCGGGGACGGTGGTCTCATCGAGGGCCTCGACCTCGAGCACCCGCACGCTGAGCCCAGGGACCGGATTCCACTCGGACATCACCACACCCGGGTTGACGAGGATCACCACCGGGCGCGGCTCCTTGCCGAGCTCATCCAGCCGGCGTTGGAGCCACTGGGAGGGACTGGACTCGGTCTGATCGCTGGCCAACAGGTCGCGCAGCCGCGACACCATGCCCAGCTGGAGCGCCGCAAACCCACGCACGACGGTCATCGTGTCGGGGTCGTCGAGCACGTCGCTCCAGATCTTGATGGTCCACTGCGAGGGCTCGGGGAATTGGCGCCAGACCTCGAGCGCCCGGGGAAACCAATGGTGGAGCCCAGCCACGAGATCGAGGAACTGTCCCTCCCGGTTGACCTCGGCGTCGAGCTGTCGCTGGGCCAGCCGAATCAGCATGCGCTCGCAGATCGACAGCTCCCACTCGGCGCGAGCGGTTCCCAGATCACGGGCCAGGTCGGGGATGTCGAGGGCGGCCTCCAGGTCCTCGGCGTTGGGCAGGGGCAGTGTGCCTCGCTCCCACGTCAGCAATCGACGCGTCTGGGCCGACGGCGTGGCGCCGTGCAGACGCAGGAGCTTGGTGGCCAGTGTGGCCACGAACTCGAACCGTGCATGCGCCCCCACCCCGCGGACGATCCGACCGAGCGTCTGCACGTGATCGGTGCAGGGCTCCGTCTCGGTGATGGCGGCCATCACGTGTACGCACACCAGGGCGGCGAACACGATGCGCTCCGCTTCGGGGGCCTCGGCCGCGAACTGGCGCAGGACGTCGCGGTTGGACGCGCGTCCATCACCCGGGACCAGGGGGGTATTGGGGGCGAGCGCCGCATCGAGGACGTCGATGGTGCCTCCGCGCGAGGCCAGGCCCCACAGGGCGTCGAAGCCGACCGCCGTGACCTGGTCGAACTGCCGGATCGCCTGGAGCCGATCGATGCGGCGTTGCTCCTCCTCGCTGATGAGGGGGTCGACCCGTCCGTAGCCGCGGGGGTCGATGAGCGGTGCGTAGGAATCGGGACCGAACACGGGGTCGAGGGTGTCGGCCAGCGCCCGCAGCAGATCGAACTTTGCGGTGGCCAGTGCTGCCGCGACCAGCCTGGGGTTGCGACCGCGCAGCTGGTCGTCACCCAGCTCGTCGATGATGGCGTCGACGTCACCGGTCTCCGGATCGGCCTCGCCCTCGCGCAGGAAGAGCGTCAGCCGGGTGCCATCGAGCTCGTCGGTCACCTCGGCGGTGAGCCGCGACGGCTCGGCGAGGTAGTGCATCAGCTGGTCGAGAGCGCCGCGGAGCAACGTGCGCTGGTGGGGCTCGCTGGTGCGTTGCTGGATCCAGGCGGCCTCGATCGCGGGCGGGTCTCGCAGGGACTGTCCGTCCTTCCAGCGGTCGCTGACCTGATACAGCGCGTCGTAGGCGATCTGCACGTAGTAGGGATCGGACGAGCCCTCGCGCTGCTGCGAGCCCTCGGCGAGCACCCACTCGATGCACAGCTGGAACAACGCCTCGTATCGCGTGGACCGATTGCGGAGCAACAGGCCGGGGTTGGCCTCGAGGCGATCCCTCTCGCCGCTGTCGTACGACAGCTCGAGTTGACGGCCGATGTCGTAGGGGTGCATCCGCCCGCGGTGGAGCAGCGCGTGGCGGATCAGGGCGAACGCTCGGCGTTGCTCGGCGCGGCGGTGGGCTGGGAGATCGGACTCGCTCGCGGGCTGGTCTTCTGCCAGCGTGCGCCGCAGGAACTGGTGGAGGTCGGGCGCCGACGACACGACGTAGACGCGCCCCCCAAAGAAGGTGTGCTCCACTCCGTAGCGCTCGTGGGTCTGCGACGGTGAGA
>JAHZJA010001278.1 GCA_022601155.1 Deltaproteobacteria bacterium
CCCGCGGCCACGGCCATGCCCACCACCGAGACGGCAAGCCACGAGGTCCGCCGCGCCCCGCCGCCGCTGGCCGCCATCCCCCCGGGAACCTGACTCGAGCGATACGTCGCCGTGGCCAGCTCCCCCATGTCGGCGGTCTGGGCGGCTCCCCCATCGTGGGGTGGCGCTTCCGCCGGCTCCGGCTCGACCCGCCGTTCGGTGACCGAGGGCGGTGTCGTGCGGTGGTAGGCCGCCAACAGCTCGTCCAGCTTCGAGATTTGGTCCGCACACAGCTCCCGCACGTAGGGCTGCAGACGCGCGTCCGACAGCGGCAGGTGAGCGTCGTGTGCGAAGTCTTCCAGATCCAGCTGCAGCGCTCGCGCCGAGCCGTACCGCTGCTCCACATCCACCGACAGCGCCTTGAGGATGATCTCCTCGAGCGCCCGTGGAATGTCGGGACGCACGGCGCTGGGCGGAAGCACATCGCCTTGGGCGACCCTCTTCATCAGCTCCAGCTCGGTCTGTGCCTTGAACAGCCGACGGCCCGTCGTCAACTCCCACAGCAGGGTGCCTATCGAGTAGACATCACTTCGCCGATCGAGGGTCTCGCTCCGACACTGCTCGGGTGACATGTACGCGAGCTTGCCCTTGAGGGTCCCGCTGGACGTCGAGACATTGCTCGCCTTGGCAATCCCGAAGTCGACCACCTTGACCCCGCCATCAAAGGTCACCAAGACGTTCGAGGGCGAGATGTCGCGGTGGACGATTCCCAGCGGGGTCCCGCTGCCGTCCTTCTTCTCGTGCGCATAGTGGAGACCCGCGCAGACCCCCCTGACGATGTGCAAGATGTGCTGTAGCGGCGGCCACCGCCCCGCATCGATCGCCGCCAGCAACAGGCGACGAAGGTCGAGGCCGTGCACATGCTCCATGGCGAAGAAGTACGTCCCGTCCTGCTCGCCGATGTCGTAGACCTGAACGATGTTGGGGTGGTGGAGCGTGGCCGCGAGTCGAGCCTCGGCGAGGAACATGCGAATGAACGCCTCGTTCTCGGCGTGCTGCGGCAAGATCCGCTTGACCACGACGAGCTTCTCGAAGCCTTCGATCGCGGCGGCACGCGCCAGGTAGATCTCAGCCATGCCCCCCGTCGCGAGACGGTGAAACAGCTCGTATTTTCCCAGCTGGCGCTGTTCGCCTGCGATCCAACTGGCTCGCGACGTCTCAACCACCGTGCCGAGCGTAGCAACCGTACGATGGCCGGAGCAAGAACAGACGACCTCGGCGGGGTCGAAGCCGGCACAGCACCCCACAAAGATGATACATAGATGCACGCGGTGGTGGGTTGGTGGAGAACAACGCTGCTGGCGTCTGGCATTGCCGCAGCGCTACAAGGCGGCTGCTCGCTCACCTTCCCCTGCGAAAGTGACGGCCAGTGCGCACGCGGTGACGCCTCCGGAACGTGCGAAGCCTCGGGGTTTTGCAGCTTTCCCGACCCCAGCTGCGAGTCCGACCAGCGCTACGGCGAGCTGGCCCCAGACGGCCTGGCCGGGGCCTGCGTCCCTGCGACGGGCACGACCACCGTCGAAGGCTCGACCACGGCAGGCACGGCCAGCTCCACATCCGCTCCCCCGCCGACCACGTCGATCGATCCCGATACTTCCGGCGGCTCGACCGGTGCCGACGACACCAGCGACACCGACGGCGGCTCCAGTAGCGGTGGGCTCCCGGTCTGCTGCGACGCCGAGTGCGACGACGCCTGCGGGGCCAACTTTCCCTGTGCTCCGGTCGTGGTCGGGGGACCAAGCACCGCCGAGGCCATCGACGTCGTCGTCATCGGAGACATGGTGGTGTGGTCGACCGGCGACGGGACCGCGCTTCGACTCTCGGGTTTCGACCCCGGCACCGACGAACTGTTGGCCGACATCAGCCCCCACGGCAACGTCTTCGTCACTCGGATCGCGGCCGATGACACCCACGTGTACTTCCTCGATTTCAACGGCCCGGTCGTCGGGCGTGTGTCGGTCCCCGACGGTGCCTACCAGCAAGTGACGAGTGTGGCCGGGGGCGGGGCAGCCCACTTCGGCGGCCTCGAGGTCAGCGCCGAGCACGTGTACTTCGCGATGTTCGGCACGGGCGGAATCTACCGTGGCGCCAAAGACCTCTCGGACATGGCCGCCGCCGAGTTGGTCGCCGATGCCAACGATCCCCAAGACGTCGCCACCGACGACACGCACGTGTACTGGTCCGAGAGCAACATGGTGCGCCGCCTCGCATTCGCGGACATCGGGACGCAAACCCAGCCCACGACGCTCGATACGGGACTCATCGTCAACGCGCTCGACGTGGACGAGACCCACGTGTTCATGGGGGGCGCGGGTGAAATCCGTCGGGTGGGCAAGGACGGGAACAGCCCCGCAATCCTCACCAACGCCACTGCGGCCGCCTGGGATATCGCGGTCGACGACGTCCATGTCTACTGGACCTCCAACGCCTCCAATGAGGTCTTCCGGATGCGCAAGGATGGCGCGGGCGCCCCCGAGGTCATCGCGACCGGAACCCAGCCGTGGGGTATGGACACGTCCTGCAACGCGGTGTTCTGGACCCAAAATCTCGACTACACCGTCAACCGGGTCGCGAAATAGTACGAGCGGCGTGGACCG
>JAHZJA010001279.1 GCA_022601155.1 Deltaproteobacteria bacterium
CATCACGTCCAGGATGATGGCCTGGTATCGCAACGGTTGGAGCATCTGCCCGGCTGCCTCCCGGCCCGAGCGCGCAACGTCGACCGCGAAGCCCTCCAGCTCGAAGTTGAGCTTGAGCCCCGCGGCCAGGTGATCTTCGTCCTCCACCACCAGCAGGCGTGTGGGCTCGTCGGGTGGCATCGAAGCGTTCATGGCGTGTTCACCTCGTCGAGCGCGACGGCGCTGCCGGCCACGGCTGGCTTGGCCTTCGCGCGGACCTCGACTCCGTCGAGGGTGGGCCGTGGCCTTCGGATCGGCAGATCGATCTGGATCCGTGTCCCGCACCCGGGTCCATCGGAGTGTGCCCGCAGCCGAGCCCCGAGCCCTCGCACCAAGGCCGCCACGACGTACAGCCCCAGCCCGGTACCTCGGCGCGAGCGCACCGACTCGTCATCGACCCGATAAAACCGCTCGAACACCCGCTTGAGCTCCCGACGAGGGATGCCCACCCCATTGTCGCGAACGACGATGCGAAACCCCCCCTTGGGGCCGGGCCCAGCTTCGAGCCCGACCGTCCGCGGCGGATCGGAGTACTTGGCGGCGTTGTCGAGGAGGTTGCGCAAGATGACCTCGAGCGCCACCGGGTCGGTGTACAGCACGGTGTCGGGCGGCATCTGTACGGTGATGGTGGACGGGTCCATCCGGTGTCGCTTGGCGGTCGTGCTCACACAGCGGGCAACGACCGCCGCCAGAGCAACCGGCTCGATCGGCCGCCCCCCGGCTTCGTGGCCCAGCCGACTGGACTCGAGGATGTCGTCGATGAACGCCGACAGACGCTCGACATCGCCGAGCATCATCTCGCGAAGATCGTTGCGTTGGGCGGACTGCAGGTCCCCACGGTCGAGGGTCTGGAGGCACAGCCGGAGCGATGCCAACGGGCTGCGCAGCTCGTGGGTCACCGAGTCGATGAACGATGTCTGACGGCGGACCTCTTTGATCTCACGAGCGAGGAACACCGAGAACGAGACGAGCACCGCCATGATGAGGACGAACGAGACGATCCCCGTGACCATCAGCCAGGCGTTGCCCTCCCAGTTCTCGGTGAGCACCTGGTTGCGGTAGATGACGAGGATCCACCCCACCAACAGCGCGGCCGTGAGCACGACGGCGATCGAGCTGAGGATGATGGGGCCCGAGATCGATCGGCCCTTTCCTCGGCTGCTCATCGGACCGCACCGATCGGCGAGCGGGCTAATTTCCCGGTCGCGGGTGGGACTGGCTCGTCCGCGGCGAAGCTGGGCTGCTCTCGCGCCACGAATGCAGGTGTAGCACCCGGATTGCGGCGGGGTCGGTCGACATCGTCCGGGGCCCGCGCGGTACGCAGAGGGCGCGGTATGCCGCAGACGTGGGCGCCGACGCCAGACCATGGTAATCAACGGCCCGGGCGCAACGCGCCCTCTGCCAAGGAGCGCGCATGACCTTCGTCGTCACCGATAACTGCCAACGTTGCCGCTTCACCGACTGCGTCGCGGTCTGTCCCGTGGAGTGCTTCCACGGAGACAAGGAAATGCTCTACATCGATCCCGACGAGTGCATCGATTGCGGAGCATGTGTCCCCGAGTGTCCGGTGGAAGCCATCTACGACGAGCACGAGCTGCCCGAAGATCAGGTCAAGTGGATCAAGATCAACGCGGACAAATCCCAAGGGGACTCGACCGAATCGATCACGGAGACGGGCGAGCCTTTGCCGACGGCTGAAGCCCGAAAATCCGAGCTCGGCTTCTAGGCAGCTGAGGCTCGGTCGTCGGGCTCGGCCATCGGCACGAGCCCGACTCGAAGACCGACGCTCCGACTCCTCGACACCGGTTGAGCCTGCCCCAAACTGCCCCGTCGTCGGGGGATACCCCGCACACGGTGCGTCACAATGGTACGCACCGTGACGCGACTGCGTTTTTACCTTGCGAAAACGCAGCCGTGGCGTGAGCCCGTGGCCAGACTTTGGTAGAGGGTCGCCATGGAAGAGACCCTCAAAGGGCTAGTCCCCCTCCTGCTCGACTACGGGGTACGCGTCATCGGCGTACTCCTCGGTCTTTGGATCGCGTTTCGACTCGCCCGTTGGGTCGAGACGCGCATCATCAAGGGCCTCGAAAAACGCAACTTCGACCAAGCGCTCACGCTCTTCTTCGGAAGCATCGTTCGCTGGGTCCTGATCATCGCAGCTGTACTCGCATGCCTGAGCGTCTTCGGCATCGAGACCACGAGCTTCGCGGCGATCCTTGGTGCAGCCGGCCTCGCAGTAGGCCTGGCCTTCCAAGGCACCCTGGGCAACTTCTCCGCCGGGGTCATGCTGCTGACGTTCCGTCCGTTCAAGATCGGCGACCTCATCAAGGTGGCGGACCAGCTGGGCGTCGTCGCCGAGATCGGGCTGTTCACCACTTCGATCGACACGCTCGACCACCGACGCGTCATCATTCCCAACGGCACCGTGATCGGTGGGACGATCGAGAACCTCACGCACAACGCCAAGCGTCGGGTCGACATCGACGTGGGCGTCGACTACGGCGAGGACCTCGACAAGGTTCGCGAGCTGCTCGAGGCCGCTGCCGCTGGCATCCCGGGCCGCGACTCCGAGGAGGGCCACCAAGTCATCCTGCTCAAGCTCAACGACTCGTCGATCGACTGGCAGGTTCGAGTTTGGTGCAGCACCGACGACTACTGGGATGTGTGGGACGCCACGGTCCTGGCCATCAAGAAGGCCCTCGACAAGGGCGGCATCTCCATCCCGTTCCCGCAGATGGATGTGCACCTCGACAAGACGGCGTAGCTCTGTTCGAGAGCGCTACGGCGCTGCGACTGCAGCGGGGGCCGCCGCAAATGTGTGGCCCTCGCCGGGCGCAAGAACATGAAAGCGCGGCGTGGGCTCGTCTGCCTGCGCCAGCGCTTCCCGCAGGTCCTCGAGCGGCTCATCCTCGCCATCGTCGGCCAGCGGAAACACCCCGTAGTGGATCGGCACGGTCACCGTGGCCCCCAGCTGGACATGGGCCTCCACCGCCTCGGCCGGTGACATGTGGACCGGCTGCATGAACCATTGGGGCCGATACGCACCGATCGGCAGCAACGCCACGTCGGGCGCACCCAGTCGCTCGCGCATCTGAGCGAAGTGCGAGCCCATCCCGGTGTCGCCCGCGAACATCAGGGAGCCGGCCGGGCCGCGGACCCACAAGCCCAGCCACAGGGTGTGGTCGCGATCGAACGGCGTTCGCCCCGAGAAGTGCCGAGCGGGCACGGCGTTGATCCGTAGTGGACCGAGCGTGGCTTCGTCCCACCAGTCGAGCTCGGTGACCTCACCCAGCCCGCGTAGATGGCCGCCGACGCCCAGCCCCGTGAACACGCGCGGGGAGTCGCGCTCGTGGAGCTTGCGCAGTGTCGGCAGATCGAGATGATCGTAGTGATCGTGGGACAGCAAGACGGCGTCGATCGGCGGCAGCGTATCGAACGCGATGCCGGCAGGCCGCACGCGGCGGGGCCCTGCCCACGACACCGGGCTGCAGCGCTCGGACCACACCGGATCGGTCAGGAGGTTGAGCCCCCCGGTCTGAATCAGCACCGTGGCATGGCCCACCATGGTCACGCGCAAGCCTTGCTCGACGCGGGTGGCGGGGGCCGGTCCTGGCTGCTCGTCGCGACGTGGGTGCCATGGCCCCTGCTTGCGGGTCAGCCCCCAACGCAGCAACTTGCCCAGCTCGCCGTGCCCCGTGGACTGTGGGTTGACGAAGCGCTTGCCGTCGAAATGATCACTGGATGGATGGTCTGCCATGGCGGGAGGCGGCGGGTCACCGCGGCGCTCATGGTACGCGCTCTCCCATCAATCGGGCACGGGCGGCACCGTGGGACGACGCATCGAGCCCAGCTCGTCTTCGAGACGCGAGAGCAGTGGCTCGGGATCCCGCGCCAGGCGCTCGACCTGCGCCGCCAACAGCTGACGCGCACGAAACAGGCGGCTCTTGATGGCGCCCGGGCTGCGCTCGAGGACCGTTGCGATCTCGGCGACGCTCATCTCGTCCCAGTAGTACAGCTCCAGCGTGATCTGGTGATCGAGCGGCAGCGAGCGCAGCGCAGTGTCGAGCAGCTGGCGCTCCTGGTCCTCGGCCAGACGATGGGTGGGCGATGGACCAGGGTCGGCCTCGATGTCGAGGACCGAGACATGCTCGGGGGAGAACACGGCGTCGGTACGGTAGCGGCCCCGCAGATGATGGATGAGCTTGTGGCGCGCCACTCCCAGCAGGTAGGCCCGAAACCCGGTGTGGGCCTCGATGCGATCGCGGCTCTCGACCAGGGCCAAGAACGTCAGCTGCGTGAGGTCGGCGACCCCCTCGGGGATCTTGTTGCCGAAGAACCGATAGACGGCGGAGAAGTGGAGTCGCACCAGCCGGTTACCGGCCGCCTCGTCGCCGCCCCGCCACCGCTCGAGCAGCTCCACATCGGGGTCGGTCATCGACTGCCCTCGGCCGTGTCGAGCAACTGCGCCAGACGTCGGGCGATGGTCTCCTCCTGGAGCCCGGTACCGGCGGTGATGGACAGCGCCTCGTCGAGGGTCTGGCGAGCATCGGCGTGCTGCCCCAGCTCGACCTGAGCCGATGCGATGTTGTTGAGCGAGGCGGCTACCAGGGGATGGAGCGACCCGAGCATCTGACGACGAATGGCCAACGACTGCTCAGAGTAGCGTAGCGAGCGACGCGGCTGCTCGGCCATGAGCAGCGCGTTGGCGATGTGGTTGAGGGTCCGCGCCACACGAGGGTCTTCATCGCCCAGCCGGCTGCGCTGCATCGCGAGCGCGCGCTCGTAGTGGGCGAGCGCCTCGTCCCACTGCCCACGGCGGTAGTACAGGCCCCCCAGATTGTGCACCAAGGCGGCTTCACGCAGAGGATCGTCGCCCAGTCGATGCAGGGCCGCGCGGGCAAAGCCAACCCAAATATCACCCTGCTCCGTGTCTTCGAGCTCGACGCCGGCGACCCACAGCAGACGAATCCAGCCATCGGCGGCCAGCTCGTCTTGCCGGGCCCCCTCCGCCAGCTGGATCCCCTCCAGCAACAGTCGCCGTGATTGCTGGTGCTCTCCGCGGCGAGCCGCGATGCTGCCCAGGCGCAGCGCGGCGGCGGCTCGCAGCGGCTCGTCCTCCAGATCGTCTGCGTCGGCCTGGGCATGGCGGGCCCGGGACATCGCCTCGGTGTAGCGACCCGACAACTCCAGCAACCTGGCGTTGCTGAGATCCATCGACACCTGCTGCACCGCATCGCGCAGGCGGGGGTCTTCGGGCAGACGGCGCTGGGCTGCCACCACCTCGGGATCTTCACACGCCGCGATCCAGCCCAGGCCGTGGACCACCTCGACGGTGTTGGCCAACATCGCGGGATCGGTGTCACGCAACAAGCCGATCGCCGCCCCGAGCTCTCGCCGATGCCGTTCGAGGCACTCGGTGCGACGGTCGAGCAACGCCGCCGATTGAACGTGATGCACGTGGGTGTCTTCGCAGGCCGCTCGGGAGGCCGCGCGCCAGCGCTCCGCGTAGACATCGATGGTGCGCTCGACCGAGCCCCACACCCCGTCCGCGAATGGCTGAGCCGTCGCCACGAACGCCTCGTGCAGGGCCTCGCGCTCGGTGTCGTTCCAGATCTCGTCGATCGTCGAGCCCGCCGAGTCACACACGGCCGACGGCGTCGGCTGGAGCGCCCATACCCCCAAGCCACCCGCCACCACGACCGCACCACCGATCGCGTAGCGCCGCGGCCGATTGACCCGGGCCGCGCCGAGGGCCGCCAGCATCGCCGACATGTCCGGGTAGCGGCGAGTGGGATCGAGCGACAACGCCCGGCGCAGCACCTTGGACATCGCCCGTGGCACTCCGCGCCGCCGAGGGGCGGGCGGCAACGGACCGCGGGTAGTGCCAGTGCCGTGGATGCCAGCGAACGGATGGAAGCCGTACAGCGCCACCCAGGCCGTCAACGCGAACGCGTACTGATCGCTCAGCGCGTCGGCCTCACCGCCGTACAGCTGCTCGGGAGCCATGTACGCCGGGGTCCCGCTGCCCGGCTCGGCGTCGGGCTCCGCGATCGAGCGCGCCAGCCCGAAGTCGGCCACCCGCACCTCGCCGTCGCTCCCCACCAGGACGTTGCCCGGCTTGAAGTCGCGATGAATGATCCCGTGAGCGTGAGCCGCCGCGACTCCAGCTCCCGCATCGAGCAAGATCGACACGACGCGACGGGGAGGCGGATCCTCGCGCAACAGCTGGTGCAGCGAGCCACGCTCGAGCAGCTCCATCACCAGGAACACGCCCCGCATCGGAATGCCCAGCTCGTCGGGGTCCGCGACCTGGCCCAGGTCGCCCTCGTCGTACGTCCCCACATCGAACACGGTGGCGACGTTCGGATGCCCCAGCTGAGCCATCATCCGAGCCTCGCGCAGCAGGACCGAGCTCTCGGGATCGTCGGCGTCGGGCCGCAGCCGCATCAGCTTGAGCGCGACGCGTCGGTCGAGATCGGGGTCGTAGGCACGAAACACGACGCCCAGGCCCCCGGCGCCGATCTTCTCGGCCAGCACGTAGCGGGCCAGGACCGGCACCGTCGACGCCGGCCTTCGAAACAGCTCGGCCTCCAGTGCAGCGAGAGCCAGCCCCTCTTCGAGGGCATTGGCTGGGGGTGCCTTACTCCGCATCAGCGCGCTCATCGACGCCGACGGCACGTCACCCATACGTCCATCGTACCAATCCCGACGCAGCGCGGCGGCAAGGCCCGACGCATGTGCAAGCTCACTGAATTGGTCTCGATTTCCAGCGCAACCACGGACGGCCGCGGCCCACTCCCCAATTGAGGCATGACGAAGTTCTGGCGCCACTCCCTGCTCCTCGCGGTCTCCACTGCGTGTGGGACATCCTCCCCGGACGCGACGACAGCAGGTGAAGGCAGCTCGATGACGAGCGCCGCCTCGACGGATGGAGGCGGGGCCGCCAGCACCGCCACCACCCAGGCGCCAGGGACGACGGGGCCGGCAACCGGTGACAGTACGACCGGAGCCGCCCCCGTCGAGCCCGGGCCCGATGCGAGCGTGGTGGCCTTCGAAGACGCGCACGTGTTCTTCCTGGGCTGGGACGAGGGCCAAAACGCCCGGTCACTCGACGTGACGCTCGACTTTCCCGAGGCCG
Source organism: Deltaproteobacteria bacterium (assembly GCA_022601155.1). GTDB lineage: Bacteria > Myxococcota_A > Polyangia > Nannocystales > Nannocystaceae > Paraliomyxa. The sequence goes on from JAHZJA010001279.1 coordinate 7,178, forward strand.
GCCTGGGCTACACCTCCGCCACCCTCGAGCTCGCGTTGGGTTGTCCCGAGGGCGCGTGCGACTGGTGGGATCGCGCAGGCTACATCGGCGTCGTCGAGGATGCCGGGACCGAGACCGAGCGTGTCATCGAGGTCGCCCGGTTCATCACCCCGTATCGTGTCGAGGGAGCGTGGTCGCTCGACGTCAGCCCATTGCGACCGCTGCTGTCGGGCTCGCGCACGATCCGGGTGCACATCGACACCTGGGTCGGGCCGGGACATGCCAACGGCAACGGATGGCTGGTCGATGCACGCTTCGACTTCGTGGGCGGGGTGCCCAACCCGATGCCCGTGGAGGTCATCCCGCTGTGGCCGTACTCCGAGGCCACCATCGGTGATCCGGCGTCGCCGGTGGGCACGCAGCTGGCTCCCGCCGATGTCGAGCTGCCGACCGGGGCCGCCCGCGTGGAGCTCTATTCGCTCATCACGGGCCACGGCCAGGGCAACCTCGACAACTGCGCCGAGTTCTGCCAGCTCGCCCACGGGTACTTGGTCGGCGACGCGGCCGTCCAGCGCACGGTGTGGCGAGACGACTGCGCCGACAACCCGGTCGACAACCAGCAGGGCACATGGACACTGGCGCGAGCGGGGTGGTGCCCCGGCGCCGACGTGCTCCCGTGGGTGGCCGATGTGACCGACGCCCTCACGCCCGACGGGTCGCTGTCGGTCGCCTACGATCTGTCGAGCTACGAGAACACCTGCCGCCCCGATGCTCCGGTGTGTATGGGGTGCGCACTCGGAACCGGGTGCGAGTACGACAGCGGCAACCACACACCGCCGGTCATAAAGATGTCCGCTTCTCTGGTCGTCTACGAGGCAACCCGATGAGCACGACGAGGTCAGGGGAAACGAGTCGAGGGGGAATTTGCAGGAGTCTGCGGTCGAGCACGGCGACAATCGTGGGGGCTGTCGCCGCGCCCTGCCGAGGGGACGGCTCCGTGCATGCACCGAGGGGATCGTAGGGAGCCCGCCGCGGTCTAGACCTCCGCGGCGGGCCCCTTTTTTCGACGACGGCGCAGCGAGCCCAGCGCGACCAGCAGCAGCGACAGCCATCCATCGTCGTTGGAATCGGAGCGGCACGAGCACCCATCGACGCTCGGATCGGTCGGACTGGCGCCGGGAGTGGTTGCGCTCGATCCTCCCGAGGTGACCGCGGCCCCCGAACCTCCCGAGTCCGCCCCCGAGTTGCCCGCTGTCCCTGCGGTGGAGGTCGCCGATCCCGATCCGGTGCTCGCCCCGACACACTGGGCACCCGCCTCGGTCATCTCGCAGCCCTCGGTGCAATCTTCCATCACCCGACTCGTGCCGTCGTCTTCGAGGCACAGCCGCAGGCCATCCAGCCCGCAAAACGACTCACCAGGGGTGCACACATCGCGGCTGCACTGACCGGCGACGCTGCAGTATTCCTCGCGAAGGCAATCGTCGGGGCCCAAGCACTCGACACACAGCCCCTCGTCGCGATCGCACAGCTGGCGACCTCCAACGCCGTCGCAGTCCGTGCTCGTCTGGCAGGCATCGGCGCAGCTCCCCGCGGGCGTGCAGGTCCAGCCGGGATCGCAGTGCATGGGGTCGAAGCACTCCACGCACTCCTCCAGCTCGGGGTCGCAGATGGACGCCCACGGAAAGTTGCGGCAGTCCATGTCTTCGAGGCACGGCATCGCCACCGCCGTCTCATAGACGGGCGGGACGATGACATCGTCGGGGAAGTTCGACGCGTGGACCGTCGGAGCAACAAGGGCGGCAGCGAGGAGAACGATGTGCATGGGGATGAACCTCGTGGTGAGACTGAGACGGTACGACGCGGCGTATTCGGCTCACGAGTATTTCCCCAGGGCGGAGCCCGAAGCGTGCTGGGCCCCTGAGCGAGACTGGAGATCTCCCGGCCCGATCTGAAGGCCCGGGTGCAGGCTCGCGGCCGGAAGGGCTCGTTGTGGCGAGCGGCACCGACCACCTGGCCACAGTTGACACCCCCGCGTGGGTTGGCCTTTGGCTAGACTCTCCAATGTCGGGATTGGCCGTAGGAGAACCGCACCCAGGTTCCACGGCCGGGTTCGGTGCGAAAGAGGTCTGGATGCCACAGGGAGCGCGAACAATGGAGAGCTACCCGCCGTTGCGGGGTTACGCCGCGGAGGAGGCGCATAGCTGGCAGGCGATCGATGACGTCATCATCTCCTTCACGATCCCTGGCACCATCCCCCAAGATCGCTGGAACGCCTTCGTTCGCGACATCATCGACATCCGCCCGCGACACTGCCTGGTGCTGTGCATCGGCGACGTCCAGGTCGATGCGCTGATGCGCCGCCGCTCGACCGACGCGGTGCTACGCAGCCGCAGCTCGGTCACCGTGGTCACCAACAGTCGAATGACCCGCGGCCTGGCCACCGCCGTCTCGTGGTTCGGGGCCAAGCTCGATGCGTACGCGTGGACCGAGGTCGATCGCGCCGTCGACGGGCTGGGCGTGTCCAAGGGCACCGCCGCGAGACTGCTGGACCAGGCCAAGGCCTTCCAGCGCACCTGCAAACACCTCGACCGTTGACGCCCAGGGGAGACTCAGGGCTCGGAGACCCAGACCTCGCCCACCCGCCAGGGAAAGAAGCCGAGCTGCGGCGTGTCGTCGCCCAAGGACAGGACCAGGTCATCGACACCGTTGCCGTCGATGTCGATCGCGTCGATCCCAGGCCACGAGGTCAGCGCGGCAATGCCTGCCTCCAGTAGCTTGGGCTGCAGCGGACGTCCATCCGCCACGGCATGTCCCCACACGATGTGAATGTCGTCGGGGCCTCGCGCCATGAGTTCGTCGCGATGATCGCCGTCGAGGTCGGCCGTCAGCCACGTCTGGTAGCCGGACGCCGCGGGGAACGTACCCGACGACGTCGTACCATCGGACAACCTCAGCTCGACCGGCGTGGGTGTGCCCGCAGGCCCGGCTCCGCGTAGGATCAGATCGTCGATCCCGTCGCCGTCGAGGTCGCCGACGTAGAAGCCGACGGCGTCTGGTGCCGCGATCTGGAGGGTTCCGTCGAAGGGCGCCGCCAGCCGGTCGATCACCCCGTCGGCCGACAGCAGCAGCTCCTGTTGGCCATCGCCATCGAGGTCCGCCACCTCGACATCGCCGCCAGGAACGGTGGTGGCAGACCGCGGCACCTGGATCTGCGTGGCGATGCCGCTCGGATCGAGCACGAACAGCACATCGTCCCGGGAGATCAACGCGAAGCCTCCCTGTCCTCCCGGACCGAACGCTCCAGCCCACAGCGGGGCCGGATGTCCGTCGTAGCCAGACGGGGCGACGCCGGTCACGACACACCACTGCTCGACCAACGCATCGCCCAGATCGACGGTGTAGCTGCAGATCTGCTGCTCGGCGACACCCGCGTGGCGAAGCAGGACGTCCGTAACCCCGTCACCATCGCTGTCGCCGACCGCAGCGTTCAGCGGGCGCGCCGGGAACACGGTGGCGGGACCAGGAGCCGAGAACGTGCCGTCGAACTGACCACGCTGTACCGCGATGTGGGTCCCTTCGTCGTTGGCATAGACCACCGCATCGGTACGCCCATTGGGCCCGATGTCGCCGAGCACGAGGGCAGGACGGGTAGAGGTCGCGCGCTCACTGAGACACACGACCCCCTCCTCCACCTCGAAATCACCACAGACCCCGGGGTCGTCTGCACAACCGGCCCCGAGCAGCAGCACCAACACTGAACGCCTCACGGAGTGAGGCTAGCAACCACGACACATGTGGCAACGCCGTCGGGATGGTTTGGGGGGCGTAAACCGTTGGTTGTCAGCCGTCGGACGACTGTACGGTCCGCGTGTACCGGAGCATCTGCCCCACGAACGGCGTCGATGGTTCCATGCTCGGGCTCGCACAGGGTTGGCGATCGTAGCCAAAGCCCGTCATGCTCCGCGTGAAACGACCGCCCTGGTGGCGCCCCGGATCGGCAATGATCACCTCGCAGCACGGGTGTGAGTGCTGGTCGATGAACATCGACAACGCCTCGGGGTGGCCGCGTTCGTACAGCAGATCGCTCCCGATGATCAGGTCGAACCGTGGCAGGCGGACCAGCGCGTCGGTCCACCCGGTGCGTACGAACGGGATCGGCGCTCCGCCGTTGAGGCCGACATTGGTCTGCAGGAACGCGCCCGCCTCCGGATGGTGATCGGTCGCCGTGATATCGGCATGGCGTTGGTTGAGAACCAAGCTCGCGAGGCCAATGCCGCACCCCACCTCGAGCACACGGCGCCCGGCGACATCGTAGTCGACCATCAGCCGGGCCAGCGCCTCCCCCGAGTCCCACACCACGCCGAACATCGGCCAGTTGGCGAGGCTGATGCCCAGGGCCTCGGCCCGGCCGCCCTCGTCGGAGTACTGCAGCTTGTCCCGCAGCGTCCGCACGTGGATGTCGAACTCACCGATATCGAGGGTTTGGTAGCGGAATCGAACCGGCGGCATGAAGGCAGCGTGTCGGCGGGATCAAACCTGGCACGCTGACTTCGTGACGGCTGAGGGCGCGGTGTATCGACCTTAGCCGACGGGCGGGCCCTCGGGGCCTCTTCGCCGAGAAGGGCTGCAGCCTAGGGCTGGCATCCCATCGATCCCCCGCCCTCGGCCGCCTCCCCCGGGGGGCCACGACCTCAGTGACGTCCCAGCCCGCAACCACACTGGTGCTGCGCTGGACCTGGATCGCTTCGGTAGGCCTCACCACCCTCCAGCTCCCAAAACAGCGGAGCACGCTTCCGTGGATGGTTGCCGACCTCGTTCATCGTCGCGGCATCGAACACCCGACCGTTGATCACGGTGTAGGTCACCCGATCGCTGAGCCGAATGTCCTTCAGGGGATTGCCGTCGATCACGACCAGATCGGCGAGCTTGCCCACCTCGATGGAGCCCAGATCGCCGTCGAGGCCGATGTACTCCGCACCGTGCAGGGTGGCGGCCCGCAGCGCCTCGTGGGGGGTGAACCCGCCCTGCGCCAGCATCCAGATCTCCCAGTGCGCCGCCAATCCCTCGCGCTGTCCGTGTGCGCCGATGTTCACCTTCACTCCGGCATCGAGCAGCTGCTTGGCCGTGCGCGCGATCTCGATGTGGTTCCAGTCGCCGCGGGAGGCCAGCAGACGCCGGCGGGAGCGCGGCTCGAGCAGGAACGGCGGGGTGAAGTGGCTGAGGCGATGGTGCTCGAAGACGTTGGTGTGGGCGTACCAGTAGTACTCGCCCGCCAGGCCGCCGTAGCCCACGACCAACGTCGGCGTGTAGCCGACCGGGGTGTTGCCCCACAGCTGCTCGACATCGTCGTAGGCCCTCGCGACGGGAATGGAGTGCTCCACGCCCGTGTGGCCATCGACCACCATCGTCATGTTGTGTTGGAACAGCGAGCCACCCTCGGGGACGACCATCATCTCCAGCTCGCGGGCGGCGGCAACCATCTGCTGCCGTTGCTCGCGGCGGGGCTGGTTGTAGCTCTTGACGCTGAATGCCCCCGCGGCCTTCAGACGACGCAGGTGCCGACGCGCATCGTCGATGCTCTCGACCTCGGCCGTGAATCCCGTCTTGGCGCCATAGAGGATCGTTCCCGTGGAGAAGATCCGCGGCGCGGTGATGAGCCCCGCCCGCGCCATCTCCGCGGCCGCAAAGATCGTGGCCGTGTCGTTGCTGGGATCGTGGATCGTGGTGACCCCGAGGCTGAGCACGGCCATGTGCAACCAGCTCTGCTGCGGAATGAAGCCCTGGGAGCCCTGCCCGCCGTGGGCGTGGACGTCGACGATCCCGGGGATGATGGTCTTGCCCGCGACGTCCAGCCGCGTGGCATCGGCGGGGATCTTCACCTCGCCGTCCTTACCCACGGCCATGATCCGGTTGCCGTCGACGACGACGGTGCCGCGCTCGAACACCTCGTCACCGCGCATGGTGACCACCCGGCCTCCGACCAGTGCGATCTTGCCGCCGGGAATGTCGGCGTCGACGGTCATCGCCAGCGACACACCACTAGCCGGCGGGTCCGGGAGAGGATCGGGTGCGCCATCGATGTGCGCGAAGCTCTGCGCCAGCTCGCGCGTGAACAGCTGCGGGCCCAACGACCAGTGCAATCGCTGGCTGTCGCCCGACCAGTGCACGTTGTCACCCGCATCATGGGTGACCCGCGCCTGGGGAACGTCGCTGCTGCTGGGACCCACATCGACCGTGGTCCCCGTGCGCGGCATGGGCCGCACGTAGACATGGAAGCGCTCGGTGAACGCCACCCAGCGCCCATCGGGTGACACGGCAAAGTCCGCCGCCCACTCGCTGGCCAGGTGGGTCCGAGGATCATGTCCGTCGAGGCTCACGCTGCCGAGCACGCGCTTGGACTTGCCGTTGCTGCCTTCGCCGCGCTGACTGGTCACGTAGTAGACACGGTCGCCCTTGGCCCCGAACTGGGGGTGTGTCCCCTCCCGGCTGACCCGGGTCATCTCACCACCGCCGACGGGCACCGCGTACAGGCCCGTGTTGCGCCCCCACCGGTTGGAGCGCAGATAGCCTCCCGAGACCGTCTCCACCACCAACGTCTTGCCGTCGGGGCTGAACGCAGGGCGGGTGTAGTGCCCCGGCTTGTTGCTCACCGTGCGGGCTCGACCTCCCCGGGCCGCGACGACCTTCAGGGTCCCCAGGTCCTCGTCGTCCCAGGTGGTGAAGGCGATCGACTTGCCATCGCGGGAAAACGCCGGATAGTGCTCGAACACGTCGTCGTCTCGGGTCAGGCGTCGCGCCTTGCCGGTCGACAGATCGTGGAGATACAGGTGCCCCAACGCCTGGAAGACCACGGTGCCCCCCGTGGGCGACACGGTCACCCAGCGGTGCATCTTGGTCTGGAACTCGTCGGGGTGGACCTCGACCGGGAAGCGCACCGGCTCGAGCACCGTGCGGGTGTCCTCGACATGAAACGGGATCGCCGTCGCCTGGTGGGTCGACACGTCGACACGGTGCAGGCCGCCCCCCGCCCACAACACGATCTCCTTGCCCCCCGGCAGCCAGGCCATCGTGGGGTAGACGCCGTGAATGGCCCAGGTCTCCTGCATGTCGCGGTCGAGCCCGGTAAACACCGCCTCCTCGGCGCCGGACTCCAGGTCGAGCACGAACAACGCCGTGCGCAGGCCATGGCGACGCACATAGGCCAGGCGCTTGCCGTCGGGCGACGGCGTGGGCCGAACCGCGCCGCCGGGGCCGCTGGCCACCGACTCCGTCCGCTCCTCCTCGAGATCGCGACGGAAGATCGTGTAGATGCCCTTGTGAGGATCTTTGTTGTACTGAAAGAACGGACCGGAGGTCGTGTCCTGGCTGTAGTAGAGCCATCGGCCGTCGGGTGACAGCGCAGGCTCGCCCACGTCTTGTTGATCGTTGGGCTTGCGGGTCAGCTGTACGCCCTTGCCTCCGGCCACGTGGTACAGCCACATCTCACCGCTTCCCAGACTGCGGGTTCCGGTGAAGTGCTTGTGGGCCACGATGTACTCGCCGTCGGGCGACCACGCGGGACTGTTGACGAGGCGAAAGCTCTCGTCGGTGATCTGCTTGGCCTCGCCCCCGCCGATCGGCGTCATCCAGATGTTGTCGCCGCCACCGCGGTCGCTGGTGAACGCCACCCACTTGCCATCGGGGCTGAAGCGAGGGTGCATGTCCCACGCCATGCCGGAGGTGAGCGAGGTGGCATCACCCCCGCCGATCGGCAGGGTGTACAGATCGCCGAGGAGATCGAAGACGATGGTGCCTCCGTCGGGGCTGACGTCGAGGCTCATCCAAGTGCCCTCGGTCACGTCCAGGGCGATCGTCTTGGTGGGGCCGCCGGGCTCATCGACCTTCCACTTGGGCGGCTCGTCCTTGTCGGCGTCGCCGTCTCCCTTGGCCGGGGCCTTGGCAGCGCCGGGGGTGGGCGTGGTGGGAGCGGATGCCGCGACAGTCGAGGAGCCCGTCGCGGAGGCGGGCGCCTGGGTCGGCTCGGTCGGCTTGCAGGCCAGCGTGAGGGCCAGCGCGGGCAGCAGCAACGATGCCGATTGCCACGAGGCAAGGCAGTGAGCGGGACGACGCAGGCACTTCATCTTCTCCGCGAGGATGACATTGGCCCTTCGACGCGGGCAAACGGCCACTGCCCGGGGTGATGCGCTTGCTTCCGTTGGTCTCCCGGGGGGATGCTCCACGGGGTCGCAACCACCTCCCCGCGCTCTCGCGGCGACGCTCTGGCCTGCTGTTGCGACCCCCGCTCCGCCATGGAATCGCTCCAAGCGCTCGTCGAAACCCTCAACTACTACGTGTGGTCCTTCGGGATCCCCATCGGCGACGAGACGATTCCGCTGGTCGTGCTGCTGCTGATCGGCACCGGCCTGTTCCTCACGGTCCGGCTGGGCTTCGTACAGTTTCGGCGGCTGGGCCACGGCGCCGCGGTGGCGACGGGCCGCTACGACGATCCGGACGATCCCGGCGACGTCAGCCACTTCCAGGCGCTGTCGACGGCGCTGTCGGCCACGGTGGGCATCGGCAACATCGGTGGCGTCGCGATCGCCATCCACTGGGGTGGCCCCGGAGCGCTGTTTTGGATGTGGCTCACCGCGCTGGTCGGCATGGCGACCAAGTTCGCGGAGGTCACCCTCGCCCAGCGCTACCGCGCGGTGGAGAAGGAACAGGGCGGCAACTCCGTCGCGGGCGGGCCGATGTACTACATCGAGCGGGGGCTCGGCCCCGCGTGGCGGCCCCTGGCGCTGTTCTTCGCCGTCATGTTGGGACTGACCGCGTTCCTCACGGGCAACGGGGTGCAGTCCAACACCGTCGCCGACACGATCGAGGCGATCTTCTCGGTCGATCCGATGATCACTGGGGCCATCACCGCTGCGATCGTCGCGGCCGTGATCCTCGGCGGCATTCGTCGCATCGGGCGGGTCACCGCGATCCTCGCCCCCGCGATGGCGCTGCTGTATGTCGGCACCGCGGCGACGATCCTGCTCATGAACGCCGGGCAGATCCTGCCCACCCTCGGTCTCATCATCGACGAGGCGTTCAACCCGACCGCTGGCGTCGCGGGAACCGGGGTGGGCGCCATCCTCGTGACCATGATGTGGGGGGTCAAGCGCGGCCTGTTCTCCAACGAGGCGGGCCAGGGCTCCGCCCCCATCGCCCACGCCGCCGCCAAGACCGACGAACCCGTATCCGAGGGCGTGGTGGCCCTGCTCGAGCCGTTCATCGACACCATCGTCATCTGCACGATGACCGCGTTGGTGATCGTGATGACGGGCGTGTGGTCGGAGCGGGTGCCGACCGAAGTGACCCTGGGCGGCGGCGACCTGAGCTACGTGACGGCCAAGGCCGACGGCGCCTACGAGACCGTCGAGGAGCCGGGACCGATCCTCGTGACCGACGGTGTCCCTGCCGCGGGCGGCACTCAGCCGGCCTGGCACGACGTCCCGGTGGAGCGGGTCTACATCGACGAAGCCAAGACCTCACCGTTTTCGGGGGTGATCGACCCGGGGGGCAAGCGGGCGACCGCACGCGACGGCACCACACACGACAGCCTGTGGAGCGACGCGGTGGAGAGCGGCGCCCCGCTGACCATGCTGGGTTTCCGCCGCGGCCTGTCGAGCCTGGGGGACTTTGGGCACTACGTCGTGTTGCTGTGCGTCGTGTTGTTCGGCATCTCCACGGCAATCTCGTGGAGCTACTACGGGGACCGGTGCGCCAACTATGTGCTGGGGGCCAAGGCCGTCCTGCCCTATCGCATCGTGTTCGTCGGCATGCACTTCCTCGGGGCGGTGTTGCCACTGAAGTTGGCCTGGGATCTCGGCGACGTGTTGCTGGGGATCGTGATCCTGCCCAACCTCATCGCGTTGGTGATGCTCTCACCCCAGGTCGTGGAGATGACGCGCGACTACTTCCGGCGTCGCCCCTGGCGACATCGCTGAGGTGGGCCATGGCGCGCATTCCGATCATCGATCCGCACATCCACCTGTGGGACCCGGGCACGACCCCGCGTCCGGCGACGCCCTTCGTCAAGTTGCTGGGCTGGAACCGAGACCTGCTGCGCCGGGTGCCGCAGCACGTGTTGCCCAAGGCCACGCGTGAGTTCATCGGCCGCACCGACTACCTGATCGCCCCCTATCTGCCCGCCGACTATCAGGCTGACCATGGGCACCACGAGGTGGCGGGCTATGTGTTCGTGGAGGCGAGCTGGACCGGGCGCGGCCGGCTGGCGGCGGCCGACGAGACCCGCTGGGTGGAGCAGCTCGCCGTCGAGCACGACCCAACCGGCCCCGCGTTGCTCGGCATCGTGGCCGCCGCCGACCTTCGGCGCACCGACCTGGCTCAGCTGCTGGCGGCCCACCGCGACGCGAGCTCGCGACTGCGGGGGATCCGAGACAAGCTGGCGTGGAGCTCGAATCCGGGGGTGATGGACTTTGCCCCCGCGCCCTGCCTGCCCGGAGATCCGGCGTGGCGGCGAGGGTTTGCCACGCTGGCCGACCACCAGCTGGTCTTCGATGCCTGGGTGTATCTCGACCAAGCCGACGCGCTGGGTGATCTGGTGCGGGAGCATCCTCGGGTGCGGGTGGTCCTCGATCACTTGGCCACCCCGGTTGGAGCGGGTGGCCCCTTTGCGGGTCACGGCGTCGACGACGAGGCTCAGGCCCGCATCCGATCGACGTGGCGCGACGCGATTGCACGGCTGGCGCAGTACCCCCAGGTGCACGCCAAGCTCTCGGGGATGTTCATGCCCGTGCTCGGCTGGGGCCTCCACGGTCGCAGCCTGCCCGTGACGGTCGAGCAGCTCGCCGATGCGCTCGCGCCCTTCGTCGACCACGCCATCGACTGCTTTGGTGTGGAGCGCTGCATGTTCGCGTCGAACTTTCCGATGGACAAGGTCTCGCTCGGCTTCGAGACCCTCTACGACGCCTACCTCATGGTGGTGCGCTCGCGCTCGGAGGCGGATCAGCGCGCGCTGCTCCACGACAACGCCCTGCGGATCTACGACCTGCCGACCCCCTAGGATCCCCGCCCATGAAGCTCGACGACATCCGCAAGCCCGAGATCCGGACGCGACCGGTGAGCGCGGGTGCCCGCACCATTGCCGACCTTCTGGTGCGGCGGGCCGAGATCTCGCCCCGTCGCCGCGCATGGCGAAGCAAGCAGGCAGGACGATGGGTCGGCACCACCTGGGCCGACGTGCGACGACAAGCAGCGGCCGTCGCCAGCTGGCTGGCGAGCCAGGGCCTCGAGGTCGGCGACAAGGTACTCGTGGTGGGCAGCACCCGGCCGCAGTGGTGCCTGTGCGATCTGGGCGGACAGCTCTCGGGATTGGTGACCATTGGGGCCTACCCCACGCTGTCGCAGGAGCAGCTCGCCTACGTCATCGACCACTCGGACTCGCGGGTCGTGTTCGTGGAAGGGGCGCAGGCACTCGCAGCGGTCCGTGCGGTTCGCGACCAGTGCCCGGCCCTCGAGCGGATCGTCGTGTGGGACACCGATGGGATCGATGACGCCGACGACATCATCGCGTTCGCACAGGTGCTGCGTACCGACTCCGATGAGCCCCAGCTGGCGCGGCGTCGCGAGGCAGTCGAACCCGACGCGACTGCGATCATCGTGTACACCAGCGGGACCACCGGGCCTCCCAAGGGCGCGATGCTCAGCCACACCAACATCTTGGCCTTCCTCAACGCGGGGATGGGGCTCGAGTTCGGTGAAGACGACGAGAGCCTCACCTTCTTGCCCATGGCCCACGTCGCCGAGCGGATCGCCGGGTTCTACATGCGCCTGAACATGGGCACGGGGACGGCCTTCGCCAGCAGCATTCCCGCCGTGCTCGAAGAGGTCAAGGAGGTCCGGCCCACGCTGTTTGGCTCCGTGCCGCGGATCTTCGAAAAGGCCTACGACCGCATCCAGGCCCAGGTGGACGCAGCCCCGGCCGTCCGCCAGCGGCTGTTTCGGTGGGCCGAGCGCGTGGGCCTGCAGATGGTGGACCACTGGCAGCGGGGCGAGAACGCGGGGCTGGGTCTGACGCTGCGCTACCGCGTGGCCGACCGGGTCGTGTACCAGCGCATTCGCGAGGCCTTCGGGGGGCGGGTGCGGTTCTTCGTGACGGGCGCGGCCCCCATTCCGCAGCCGGTGCTGCGGTTCTTCTGGGCGGTGGGCTTCCCGATCTTCGAGGCCTACGGACAGACCGAGGCCACCGTGATCACCCACGCCAACCGGCCCGACCAGACGCGCCTGGGCTCGGTGGGCAAGCCCGTCCCCGGGGTACAGCAGAGGCTGGCCGACGATGGCGAGGTCTTGATCCGGGGCTCGATGGTGTTCAGGGGCTACCACAAGAACCCCGAGGCGACCGACGAGGCCATCGGCGAAGGTGGCTGGCTCCACACCGGTGACATCGGTCGTATCGACGACGAGGGCTACCTGTTCATCGTCGATCGCAAGAAGCACATCATCATCACCGCTGGCGGCAAGAACCTCACCCCCGCCAACATCGAGAACGAGATCAAGTCCCAGGACCCCATGATCTCCCAGGTGCACGCCCACGGTGATCGGCGACCGTATGTCTCGGCCCTGATGACGCTGAGCCCCCTGGATGCGATCGAGTGGGCGCGCAAGCAGGGCATGACCACCACCGCCGATGCGGAGCAGCTCCGACGGGCGTTGATGGAAGACCCCCTGGCCCGACCACCGGGTCTCGACACGCTGCTGTCTTCGGTGGGGCAACGGGCCGAGATTCGCAACCGAGTGGTGGCCGCCGTGCGACGGGGAAACGCCAAGCTGTCGAAGGTCGAGCGGGTCAAGCGAGTCGTGTTGTTGGAGCGCGAGCTGTCGCTCGCCGAGGACGAGATCACCCCCACGCTCAAGGTCAAGCGCAAGAACATCGAGCGGGGGTTCGCCGACAGGTTCGACCGTCTGTACGACGATGCGGCGTATGGGCTGACCATCGAACATCGGCGGCCCTGATCGCCGCACCGAGGGGGAGAGCAGGATCGGTCGTCAGCGATAGTCGGCGGCCACGAACGTGTAGTCGACCTGGGCATCGAAGACGGCCAGTCGCTCCAGGCGCGGCGGCACTCGACCGACGTAACGCAGGATCTTGCGGGTGCGCGTGTCGAACACCAGCGTCATCGTGTCGACGCCCATTCGCACCAGCGCACTGGAGGCCCTGAACGCGATGCTCGTGGTGTGCGGTGTCGCCTCGACCACCTGCAGCGTGAACTCGTAGCTGCGGGCCTGTTCTGGCGCCGCGAAACGCACCGGGAGTCGCTCGCCCCCGATCAGCGCGTCCCAGTTGTGCAGCACGTAGCCGAACAACGTGGGTCCCACCACCACGGGCGCACCAGGCCTCTCGGTGCGCCGCCGGGTCCGGTCCCCGCGGGTGGTCGTCAGCTCCAGGCTCCCGTCTTCGAGCACCTGCGCCGCGCTGACCACCCCGGTCTGGCCGTGGACCTCCTCGAACCGACGCAGTGCGTAGTGTTCCGAGTGCACGGCTCGCTGGGACAGCACCACATCGTCCGACCCTGCCCGGTACGACAGATGACGCGAGACCATGCCGTCAGGCCCCTGCGCCACGCGTCGCTCGTACCAAAACGCCGGCTGGTGCTCGCCCTTGGGTACGACCGATCCGGTGTAGATGCGTGCTCCGTCGTCGTCCGAGGGCGGCTTCAACACGGCCATCGCCGCGGGCGACAACGGGGCAACCATGCGGCAACCCCCACCCAACAGCGATGCGAGCGCGACGAGAACGAATCGGATCCACATGCCATCAGCCTGCGCGCTCGATGAGCTGGGCGGCAGTGCCCGCCCCTGACAATCCGTTGTCCGATCGCGACATCGAGACCACCACCGCGCGGCCCGCCTTCGAAGCACCCTGGAGTCCACGCCGCGTCTACTGGCGGGTGCCTCGCCGACCCCCCTCGATCGGTCCGAAGCTGCTCCTCCGCTGGGCTACGCCGAGCCGGCGTCGTTCCTTTGCGCGCGGCGACGTTGGCCCCGGCCCATTCCCCGTTGCGTTCCGTCGCGCTCGCGCTTGTCGCGCCGCCTCCGTGGCGACCGCAGGCACCCAACCCGAGGAAGGATGCCAGGGGCCTGTCCCCCGCCTGGCCGTTGTCTACGTATTTCCGGGTACGCTACCGGCCGTGCGCCGCCTTTGCCTGCTGGGCCTCGTTGGACTGTCGATGCCGCTCGGATGTGCCGACGATCCTCCGGGTGGAATCGAGGTCAGTGTCGAGCGAGCCCAGCTCGATGTGACGCCCGGGCAACCGGATGCCAACGCCGAGCTCGACATCACCGTGGAGGTGCAGACCCGCGGCCAACCCGAAGACGTGACGCTGGGCGAGGTCACCATCACCACGCAGCCCGTGACGGAGGACTCCGAGTCGATGACGTTCGACGCCCGCCTGGTCAATCCGCAAGGTGACGACCCGATCGTGCGCCTCGCGGCCGGGGAAGCCATCGTGGTTCGTGTCCTCAACAACGGCACGCTCAACTCCGCGATCGAGCCCTGGTGCGCACGGCCGGTACAGCTGTCCGTTTCGCTGATGACCGCGCAAGACGAGCAAGCGTCGGGGACGGCCAGCATTTCCGTGCGCTGCCCTTGAGCAAAACAGGTCGCCAACGCGATACCCTTGCCGCCATGGTTTCGCTACCCGGAGCCGGAGTTCGATGGCACCTCATCGAACGACCGCGCGCACCATTTCGCTGCGATGTTTGTGGCGCCACGATCCCAGAGTCGGAGCTCCACACCTTCACCACGCTCAGAGCCATGTACTACGACACACCTCCGGCCGGGTACGAGCCGTGCAACGGAGGGTTCGACGCACTCGGCATCGAGTACGAGACGGCGCCGGGCTCCAACTGAGCCCCGAGCCCGACTCCGTGCCTGTCCTCGGCAGAGCCGCCGTCCACCACCACGCGGCCGACTGACGGCGCCCGAGCCCAAAGGTGGTGCACGTCGCGACGAACGGCAACCGCCCGAGCCCAGCGGCAGCGCGCAGCCCTACGGGGCCGCGGCCGGAATGATCAGCACCTGCTCGGCGGGCAGCAGCCCTCGCTTGACGGTCATCGTCAACCGAGCGCCCACGCCGTGCAGCTGGGTGAGGTAGGCGACGTCCGAGACCCGCGAGACGGGATGGTCGTTGATCGCCAAGATGAAATCACCCGGGACCAGCTCCGCCTTCGCCGCGGGGCCCGCTTGCTCGACCTCGGTGATGCGCACCACCGAACCGCGACCGGGCGGCTCCCCATCGATGGCGTTGTCGGCCTTGATGCCCAGCCGCGTGTGCCGAACCCGGCCATGCGTCCAGACCTCCTCGAGAAACCGGCGCGCCATCGGGGCCGGGATCGCAAAGGCCAGGCCCTGCCCGTCGGAGCGCACCGCGGTGGCGATACCGACGACCTTGCCATCGGCATCGACCAACGGCCCGCCCGAGTTGCCGATGTTGATCGAAGCATCGGTCTGAATGAACGACCAGATTCCATCGGCCCGCAGCCCCGGCGGACGACCCAGGTCGCCGTGGTCGCGGCCGAGGCCGCTGATCACTCCCACGGTGACGGTGTGACCGAGACCAAACGGCTGGCCCACAGCCATCACCCACTCGCCGGGAGTGGGATCCCCATCGGCGAACTCGACCGGCACGAGGCCATCGCCCTCCACCCCTTCGAGCTCGAGCAGCGCCAGGTCGAGCATCGGGTCGGCATGCAGCACCCGGGCATCGAGACGATTGCCCGTGTCCAGCTCCACCTGCACGCGCGTCGCATCGGCCACGACGTGCTCATTGGTCAACACCTGGCCGCGCGCACTGACGAGCATCCCGCTGCCCACGCCACGGATCGTCTTGCGTTGGCCTTGCGAACCTCGCCGGGGCACCGTGGAGATCACGGTCACGACCGACGGCGACAGCCCTGCGGCCACCCGAGCGAAATCGGGGACGATGACCGTTCGACCGCCGTTGGACGCGGGCGCCGCGGGACCTGCTGGCTGCTCCACCCGAGGTGGTGGTGCGCTCAGAGTGGGTGCGGGCTCGTCGACACGCCGACACCCCAACGCCGGTCCCATCGTCAGCAGGCTCAGGGCCGAGCAAACGGCGAGACCCCGCTGGAGCGTCACGCGCATGTGGAAGCCGGAGGCGTCGAGCTCAACCGGCCTGGCCGGGGCCTTGATCGGATCCACCACCGGGCTCGCCTCCTCCGAAGGGATTGGCGGGCGCGGCGGGTGACGGAGCGGCTGCGGGCGGAGCCGCTTGGGGCGGAGCCGCCTGGGGCGGCGCGGCCTGGGGCGGCG
>JAHZJA010001280.1 GCA_022601155.1 Deltaproteobacteria bacterium
CCGGGTAGCTCGCCCCCATACCCACCTCTTCCAGCGACTGGGGCGCCCCGATGCTCGACGGAACGAGCACTGCCCTCTCTGCGGTTGTCCACCCAACGATGGTCTCCGTGCCTGCCTGGTCCGTCGTGGCAACCCCACGAATGACGTAGTTGCCGCTGGTCCAGGCATCGGTGCCCACCGCGGTCTCGATCTCGCTGAGCGCGGATGCTTGCTGGTCGAGTGCGACGCCAATGTTCTGCAACGCGTTCGCGTCGGCCGTCGGCAGGTAGACGCGAAGGAGCTGGCCGCCTTCGAAGCCTCCCTCCTCGGTGGCCGTGTAGCCGGCGGCGACTCCCGCGTCGTCGGCTATATAGAACGCGGCCCATGGATTGGTCCGCGACCAGGTTCCCGGGTTCGTGAGCCCCTCGTTGACGGCGGAGACGGCCCGCTCCAGGGTCGTGCCGCTATATCCGACGAACCGGTAGCCCTGCTCTTCCAGCGTGGCGTGGACGGCCTCGAGCTCGGCCCCCGACACCGAGCCGATCTCTCCGGTGTACTGGCCCCCGAGGAGGGACTCGACCGTCGGCGCCGCGGCGCCCTCGACGACCTCCGTGGCCTCGCCCGCGACCTCGAGCGCCGCGGCGGTCTCCTCGGTCAACAGTGCGGCACCCTCTGCGGCGGCTTCCTCCACCACGAGGTCTCCGGCCAGCAGGGCCGCATCCGCAGCCGCGACCTCGGGGGCCGCGGTGCCCAGCGTCGCGACGACCACCACGACCGAGACGGCTCCGATGACCCACTCTCGGAAGCCGAGCTCTGCGCCGTAGATAGTCATGCCGTCGATCTCGATATCGACGTGATCCCGGTAGCGACGGAGCCTGGTGAGCTGCTCGTCGGTGAGGGTCGACGCATGATCCTCCCCGATCCCGTAGATCTGGCTCACCGCGATCACACCCTCGCCACCGGTGTGGAGGCCCCGCGGGTTGAGCAAGAGATCGAAGTGATGCGCCAATTCCTGCACCGCGACCATGCGTGCCGCCAGCTCGTTCGCGTCGGGGCCCGTGAGCGCATCGTTCCAGTAGACGGTTCCGTTCTTGTATGCCCCGTCCAGCTGGGTCGGCTGGCCCGTGACCGCGTGCCCGATGGTAACCCCCTTGATCGATGCCCGAGAGCTGGCCGCGGGGAATTGGTGAATCTCGGGTAGCCACGACAGCTCGCCTTGCTCGATCATGGTCGCGAGGCTGGCCGCCTTGGCCTGGTCGTAGTCCTCGCCGAAGACCGACTGCATCCAGGACGCATCGCGAAGGTGGGGCAGGAAGTCGTGCCCGGCGTTGTGGATCGCGATCCGCGGGTCGCTGGTGCTGCCCGAGAGTCCGCCGAATCTACCGGGGTCGGGCTCGGTGAGGATGATATCGGAGGCATCGTAGATGTCCGACAAGAACGTGTAGCCGTTGTCCCAGTACGATGCCTTCCTGGTCAGGAGGTTCATCTCCAGCATCAGAGTGCCGTCGCCCTGCGGCTTGCAGACGCACACGAGGAGGTCGAATCTCCCGCACTCCGTGAAGGTGTCGACGACCTCGCCGTCTTGGTCGAGTTCGTGCCACACCGCGCCATAGTTCTGAAAGGCCCCGTCGCCGGAGTGGATCTCGACGCGGTTGGTGTTGAGGCCGTTGACCGCCTTGTGGGTGTCGTAGGCGGCGACGATCGACGAGAAGACGGTCAGGGGCTCGTTGTCGTCCCGATAGTGAGCGTTCCGGGTGTGGAGGTCGAGGATCACGGTCCGGTCTCGGCTCTCATCGTGCAAGAAGACGCTCCATTCGTCTCGATCCACTTCCTCGAAGGTGTATCGGATGCCGCCGGTGAAGCTGCGCCGCACCCAAACGTCTCCGACCTTCTCGAACGTGTCGTTGGTGTCGATGTCGATCCTGATGGCACTGTAACCATTGACCACTGGAGTCTCGGCCTCGCGACCTTGCTGGCTGGCATCCCGTGCTCCACACAGGGATGTTCGGCTCTCCTCGCAAGGGGCACATGCGGGGATCAGGGACGATGACAGCATGCATGACAGCATGCATGACAGCATGCCCAGCTGGGTGCTCTTGGTGATGTTCATCATTGTGTTACCGCTCTCTCATCAGGGGGGGGGTCGACGATGTGTCGCTATCCGCGGCGGAGCCGACGCCTGCGCTCCTCCACGCATGCGACCGTCGACTCGACCAGCTGCTAACGTCCTCGTTAGTCCTGCACCCGTACCTATCGATTGCGGCGCGGTCCGATTCTTCTGGAGGTCGTGCCAGTGATGGTGCGCCGATTGATCGGTAGTTGCTCTCGGCACGCCTCGGCATCAAGGTGGCTTCCCGAGAATTCACGGATGATGGCGCACGCGGTCGCCCTCACTCGAATGCACGTGTGCTCGACGTAGACCAGGACTCACCATTTTCTCTGGGTCGAACACCGAGCCCATTGGCAACGATAGTAGCCACCGTGGTGGCGACTACCGTTGCCCTACTGCGGGCCGTCACGCTCGGCCGCGAACGCGTCTCCACTGCGCGCTCCATGGGCGCTTGGTCCCAGAACTCGAGCGAGCTCCTACGCGGCCTCTCTGCTGTAGAACGAGAGCAGTCCACCAAGTCGAGTCTGCCTTCGGATCGGACCCGCTCCGTTGGTTGCGATGTTGGGTTCGATCAACCGATTGTCCAACCCCTGGTGATTGCGCTCTCGGTGATAGTGCTCCATATAGGATTCGTCGGAGGTGACGCTCTCCCAGTGGGATCACCTTCGACAGACACTCGCGACGTATGGATTGCACGAATCGCTCGGCATGGGCATTCAAGTTGGGACTTCTCGCCGGTAATCGCACGACAGTCACACCCGCGGATGCGAGTGACTTGCGGATGTCCTTGGTCAATATCGGGTCCCGACGAGGAAACCATCCTCTACATCGAGCATATTCGGCTCTACATTCTTCATCCACTCCCCGCCGGGATTATGGGCAAGACCACCGATTTTGACTCGTCGTGTAGCGAGGTCGATCACGAAGAACACATGATATCGGACGAGGGTAGGAAATTTAGGCAGCCATTTTCAGGGTGGACCCCTGTAATCCAGGCCACGAGCCGATGGGCAGGTTTCCGTAACACTCGATATCGGCGAAAAAACCTGTCGACCCCTCAAGGGGTTCACTTGTGGGTCTTGGGAGGAATTGGAGAACCTACCGACCCGGGGGCGAGCCACACTGGGTCTGACCGGGGGCGAGCCACGTTGGGTACGTCCTCCATCTGCCGGGGGGCGGACCCGGGGGCGAGTGCGCCCTCCACCGGGGGGGCGAGATTGGGGCCGTACTCCACCAGCGGGGGTGCGAGCCACGTTGGGTACGTCCTCCACCTGCCGGGGCGGGGGGGGCGAGCCACATTGGGTACGTCCTCCACCGGGGGGGCGAGCCACGTTGGGTACGTCCTCCACCTGCCGGGCACCCACGAGCCCCAGGACGGTCGCATCCCGCGATGCTGGCACCCCTCCGTCACCGACGCCAGGACCGGCGCACAACCGCGGCCCAGGCCGGCCCACGGTGGCGCGAAAACGAACCACGGCTCGGGGCACGGGGCCCATCGGCCTCGTGGATCGGGCCAGGTCGTACTGCGTTCGACGATTGCCATGCGCGCGGCACCAAGGGGCCGGCCCGCCACGCCCGTCGGTGGGCGCCCGTCGCCACCATCGCCCATGTGGCGACACGTGGTGGACGATGCGATCCTGCGGCCGTCGTGGTGAACAACGCACGGTTGCCCTCGGGATTCGACGACCTTCGCGGCAGTGTCTTCGCCGACCGCTACCAGGTGGACGAACTGTTGGACACGGGATTCCGACGCGTGCGGTACGGGGCGACCGACACCCGAGACGAAGGCAAGGTCGTCATTCGTCTCACCCGGCCGCCGCGGCTGCACGACGAAGCCACCGTCGCGCGGCTGGCCAAGCGCACCAAGGCCGCCGCACGGATCCGACATCCCGTGTTGGAGACGGTGCTCGACACCGGAGAGCAGTTCGACGGCAAGCTGTACGCCATCAGCTCCCGACCACCGGGAATGTCGCTGGCACAGCGTGTCGCCGACGATCCCCAGGGGCGCCTGTCATGGCCCGACACCCGCCGTATCGCCCTCGGCCTGGCGCAGGGGTTGGCCGCCGCACACGCCAAACGCACCATCCACGGAGCGATCGACCCGTGGTGCTGCTGGGTATCTGGCGATGCACAGCCGTCGGTGCGACTGCTGGAGCTGGGCACCGACGCTCGACCCGACACGGCCTCGACCGCCGACCTGGCGCAGTCGCGAACGACGGCGCTGATGGGAGATGCGACGTACATGGCCCCCGAGTGCGTAGGCGGGGTGATCGGTGACGCACGATCGGATCTCTATCGGCTGGGCCTGACCATGTACTTCATGCTCGCCGGTCGTCCCCCGTTCCTGTCCGGCAACGGCTTTCAGATGATCTCGATGCATCTGCAGTCGCCAGTGCCTCCGCTGGCCGAGGTCGGCGTCGAGGTGCCCCCCCCGGTCGACGCACTGCTCGCCGCGCTCCTGGCGAAGGCGCCGGAGGACCGACCCCTCAGCATGGAGGACGTCGAGCGCAGCTTGGATGCGCTGGCCATCGCCGACGGGCCGCCACCGCCCGAGTCGCTCGCCAAGCCGCGAGGCCGACGGGGACGAGGACGCGCCGCCCGGGCGGCCGCTGGCGGCATTGCCCGCGAGGGCGCGCTGCGCAAGCTCTCCGGGGCGAAGGCACCGAGTCCGGGGCGGCGACTGCCCGGGCACGAAGTCCTCGATGGGTCGGCGGCGCCGATGCATCCGCGGTCATCCCGAGCGCCTTCGCCTGGCTCCCCCTCGCTGTCTTCGCCACCCTTGCCTTCGCGAGGCTCACCACCGCTGTCTTCGCCGCCGTTGCCTTCGCCTGGCTCGCCGCCGCTTCCCTCGCCGCCGCTACCTTCGCCACCGCTGTCTTCATCACCGTTGCCTTCGCCTGGCTCGCCACCGCTGCCCTCGCCGCCGCTACCTTCGCCACCGCTGTCTTCACCACCGTTGCCTTCGCCTGGCTCGCCCTCGCTGCCCTCACCACCGTTGCCGTCATCCCAAGCGCCTTCGCCTGGCTCACCACCGCGTCCTTCACCGCTACCCCCACCCGCGGCGCCTTCCCTCGGATCTCCTCGCCCGGCGGCGGTCGTTCCTCCCCCCGACCGATGGCAGGCTCCACACAGTGCCCCTGCGCCACGGGCAGCCCCGCCAGCGCCTCCGACGGTCGACGCCAATCAGTCGGCCTCGGACGAGGCGCTCGAGGAGCAACGCACGGTGTCGTTCAACAGCGCCGCGCTTCGGGCTGCGCAGCGCAATGACCCTTCGGTGCCACCTGCGTCCGCCGTCGATGTTCGTGAGGCCCGGGCCCCGACTTCGCCCGCCGCGGTTGCCGCTGGTCCGAGTGGGACGACGGCATTCTCCCGTGCGGAGTTCGAGGCACACATGGGTCGGGATGGGGACGAGGCCGCGCCAGCCGGCGGCGTGGATTCGACCGTCGCGTTGTCGGCCCCCGCATCACTGCGAGGCCCTGCGGTTCCAGCCACCGACTCCACAGTGGCGCTGGCCGTCGATCCAAACCAGCTGGCCGAAATGCGCGGACCTCCACCGACACACCGCGCTCCGAACACGGCCGGCAGATCGAATCCCTCTGCCGCCGAGCTGGGGACCAGCGTACTGCGTTTCAACGAGATGTTCGGCGACCCATCGGTAGCCCCCGCGGCCCCGAGTTCGCACGCAGTACCAGGGACGAAGCCGACACCTGTACCCGCCACTCCTACCCCGGTGCCGGTCGCTGCTCCGCCGCCCCCCGCATCCATCGAAGAACAACGCAAACCGGGTCTGCCTTGGGGCTGGCTGCTCCTGTTGACGGTACTCGTCGCGGCCGCGGGCGCGGGTATCGGCATACTGCTCGGCTTCACCTGAGATCCACACACGAAACGTCCAATGTGCCCTGGACGTGCCTTCTACGGCTTTGTTACTGTGGCGAAGATTCGCGCACGGACGGGTGGTACCACGACTCCGTGCAAGAACAGCCAGCAGCTTGCACGCGACAGGAGCATGCCATGGCGCATGATGGTGGAGGGGTCGTTCGAAACACCCTGATCAATGTCACCTACGACTTCATCTGTGAAGACGGGCCCGAAGCCGCCTTCCACGTCGTGCGAGTGCGTTTGTCCGAGGACGTCAACGGGACCTACGAGCTCGATCTCGATCTCGTGACGGAGGAACATGGCGCCGACACCGATGCCTTGCTGGGTGCGTCGTGCCAGCTCGATATTGCACGAGGAGAGCACGTTCGCAGCGTGTATGGCATCGCGGCGGCCGTCGACTACATCGGACACTCCGAGGACCACCTGCTGGCCAGTGTCCGCATCGTGCCCGCGTTCCAGCTACTGTCGCAGCAGGGTCAATCACGCATCTTTCAGGACATGAGTGTCCTGGAGATCCTCGAAGAAATTCTCGGGACCGAGCTGGGGCACTACCAGCGCACGCTGGACAAGGGCTCCGCATCGCGCGGTACTGCGCCTCGCGACTACTGCGTGCAGTATCGTGAATCCGACCACGATTTCTGCGTACGCCTGATGGAGGAAGAAGGGATCTCGTACCACTTCGTCCATCCCGAGGACGGCGGGCCCGAGGTGCTGACCCTGACGTACGAAAACGACGACTTTGGCGAGCTGGTCAACGTCGACGGCACGCCGGTCATCCCCATCATCATTCAGCGGCCGGAGACCGCCGACGTGGAGTCGATCCGCAACTTCGACTTCTTGCAGACATTGACCACCACCGCCCTGTTCCGCCGCGACTACGACTTCCAGACCCCACTGGAGATGCTCGAGGCGACCGAGGAGGAGGCCGACGCCAAGGGCCGCACACGTCGCCGGTATCGGCACACCGATCGTCGCTACATCGCCGACGACGTCACCGAACGCAATCTCGACCACCTCCAGGCCGCACAGGTTCGTGCCAAGGAGGGCCGCGGGGCGGGCAACGTGGTGCAGTTCGTGCCCGGGCGGGTGTTCGAGCTCGAGCGCCACACCCGAGATGAGCTGGAGACCAAGTATCTCATCACCCAGGTGATCCACACCGGAGAGTGCCCCGAGGAACTGTTGAGCACCGCGGGCGGATCCGGTGACGGTGGCCCGCGCTATCGCAACTCGTTTCGCTGTATTCCGCTCGACGTCCCGCTGCGCCCGGCCCAGGTGACCCCCAAGCCCCGCGTCTACGGGGCGGAGACCGGCATCGTCAGCGGCCCCGCGGGCGAAGAAATCCACGTCGACGAGCACGGCCGCATCAACGTCCAATTCCACTGGGAAGAAGAGGCGACCTACGACGACACGTCCTCGTGTTGGATCCGGGTGCGACAGCAATGGTCGGGGCCGGGCTGGGGCTTTCAGTTCATCCCCCGCATCGGCCAGGAGGTGGTGGTGGAGTTCCTCGGGGGCGACCCCGATCGTCCAATGGTGGTCGGCACCGTCTACAACGGGGACAATGCCTACCCCTACCCCTTGCCGGACGAGAAGACCCGCAGCGGGATCAAGACCGACTCGGTCTCCGGAGATGGGAGCAACGAGCTCCGGTTCGAGGACATGTCCGGCGGCGAGGAAGTCTACATCCACTGCCAAAAGGACTTCACGATCGCCACCGAGAACGACAAGAACCAGACCACCGGACACGACGAGACCCTGGGCATCGGCAACGACCGCACCAAAGAGGTCGGTCACGATCAGCGGGAGACGGTCAAGAACGACAAGTTCATCACGGTCGAGGGCAACCACACCGAGCAGATCGTCAAGGACATGACGCTCAGCGTCGACGGCAACCGCGGGTGCACGATCGCGAAGAACCACTCCGAGTCGATCGAGGGCTCGTTCTCGCAGTCGGTCACCAAGTCCAAGACCGTCTCCGTCGGTTCGTCGTACTCGGAGTCCGTCGACGCGAGCAAGAGTGTCGCGGTCAAGGGGGCATTCGACACCAGCTGCGACGATTCCCTGTCGATGACCGTCAAGCTGGCCACCACCATCCAGTCCGGCAAGGACATGACCGTCAAGACCGACAAGAACTACAGCCTTGCCGCGTCCGAGGACGTCAGCCACAAGTCGACCAAGAAGATGAGCTTGGTGGCCGGCGACAATCTCACGGTCAAGACGGAGAAGAAGGCCAACATCGTCGCGGCCGACGAGCTGACCATCAAGGTCGGCAGCGCCAAGATCGTGATGAAGAAGAGCGGCGACATCCTCATCAACGGCGCGAAGATCGACGTCAAAGGCAGCGGCGCAGTGACCGTCAAAGGCTCCAGCGTCGACAACAACTGAGCCCGGGCAACGATGGCCAAACAAGCACAGCATCCCCACGCAGGCGCAATCCCGTCGACCGAAGCGCAGCCATCATCGGACGCGCGGCGTGGGACGTGCCTGGCCGAACTCGTCGATTTCTCCGCCGAGGGGTATCCCATCATCGTGTTGGCGACACCGGACGAGAAGACCGCCCTCGAAGTGCCGTCGACCGTGCCGCTGTCGCGCGACGATGTGGGCGCCACGGTGCTCGTCGCGTTCGTCGACGAGCGTGCAGACCGGCCGATCATCACCGGTCGCGTACAGCCGCCGCTGTCGCCCGAGCCCCCGGCCAAAGTCTCGCCCGCCGAGCCCCGAGACACCTCCCCCTTGGCCGTGCACGTCGAGGCCGACGGAGAGACGCTCACGCTGCAGGCCGATCGCGAGCTGGTGCTGCGCTGCGGAAAGGCGAGTCTACGGCTGCGTCGGGACGGGCTGGTCGAAGTCCGCGGAGTCGACGTGGTCAGTCGGGCCAGCCGAGCCAATTGGATCCGCGGGGGCAGCGTTGCGCTCAACTGAGCGCCTCGAGCCATGCTCCAGCTGAACAACACCTCGCCGTTCGCGGCAGAGATGTTCGGGCTTCCCGATCTCGACGGCGTCGACCACCTCTACGTCGTCGTCAAGGCGACCTTCGACATCACCGATCGCGGCTTGTGCGTCGCCGACGAGCAGCAGCCGGTCACCCTCGCCGACGAGTACTTCGCGGAGCCCGGGCAGTCGAGCCTTCGCTACGCCTCCCAGGCACACCTGCCCAAGCCGGGCACGGACGTCGTGCTGATCGGGGACGCCTGTGCGCCGCGCGAGCGACCGGTCGAGCGCGTCGACGTGAGCGTCTCGGTGGCGGGGCGGAGCAAGAGCGCGTGGGTGCACGGCGACCGCCACTGGACCGAGGGCGTCGGCGGGATACGGCCCAGCCAGCCGCGACCGTTCGTCAGGGTCCCGGTCGTCTACGAACGAACGTTTGGCGGCACCCATGTCCCCGATCCCGACCGCGACGAGTACCAGGCCGAGCCCCGCAATCCGGTCGGGTGCGGTTTCTTGGGCAAGCGCTCCGCTCGAGATCTACTGGGTCAGCCCGTGCCCAACGTCGAGCTCCCCGGGGCGACCGTCGGCGCTCCTGCAACGAAGGGTACGCCGGTCGGCTTTGGTCCCATCGCACCGTCGTGGCAGCCGCGGTCCAGCCACGCGGGGACGTACGACGAGCACTGGGAGCAGACGCGCGCGCCGTTCTTGCCGCGTGACTTCGACCCACGGTTCTTTCACGTCGCCCCGGAACCGCTGTTGTTCCCGGTGCCGCTTCGTGGAGGCGAGCCGGTCGTGATGCTCGGGTTTCACCCCGGCGGCGTCCAGCGGTTCGCGCTGCCGCGATGCGAGTTCGGCGTGCAGGCCACGATGGGATCGCACACCGAGTCGATCGAGCTTCGGCTCGAGACGGTGATGCTCGAGCCTACCGACGAGCGGGTGAGCCTGAGCTGGCGCGGAGCACTGTCGGCCGACAAGAGGATGCTGCGCATCGAGCAGATCGCAGTGGCGTTGCACGAGCTCGACGGCGCACACCCGCGGAGGACCGCCTAGATGCAGCCGCTCGCCGTGATCGGGATCGGCTCGTTTTGCCCGGTGGGTCTCGATGCCGAGCATGCATCGGCGTCGCTGTGGGCCGGAGTTCCGCGCAAGCAGCAGTGCTCCATCGTCGATCGCCGCTTCGAGCCCATCGTCATGGGGTACCTACCGCAGGATGTGTTGCCGCCCCTGGTCGATCCGCTCCAGGCGCTGCGTCCGGGCTTGACCGCGCTGCAGCGTCGGCTCCTGCGGCTGGCCACGCCCGCGCTGCACGAGGTGCTCGGGGCCGAGGTCGACCTGGAGGCCACCGCGGGCGAGGACGAGCCGCGATTTTCCGCCGCCGCACTACCGCCGG
Organism: Deltaproteobacteria bacterium; assembly: GCA_022601155.1. Classification (GTDB taxonomy): domain Bacteria; phylum Myxococcota_A; class Polyangia; order Nannocystales; family Nannocystaceae; genus Paraliomyxa. The sequence goes on from JAHZJA010001280.1 coordinate 10,287, forward strand.
GCCTGGATCCGCTGCCGCCCCTGTTGATTGCCGGGCCTGCTCCCGTCCCCGAGCGCCCCCCGATCATGACCGGTCGCTTCATCGGTCAGGCAGCGTTGCAGTCCGGGGTCCCCATCGATGCCTCCAACAGCCGGGTGTTCCCCACCGGGCACGCCGGCTTCTTCGCCGCCCTCGAGCACGCCCGCACCCGGATCATCGAACCCGGAGACGCCGAGCTGGTCGTGGTGGGCGGGGTCGACAGCTACCTCGACCCCTATCGACTGGCCGTGCTCGAACGTGAGGAGCGGCTGCTGACCGAGGGGGCCCAGGACGGCTTCACACCGGGCGAGGCGGCCGCCTTCGTGAGCATCGCATCGCGCGTCGCGTGTCGTCGTCACGGCTGGAAGCCGCTGGTCTGGATCGATGGGATCGGCCTCGGCCAGGAGCCCGGCCACCGCTACAGCGACCAGCCCTACCGCGGCGATGGCCTGGCGGCGGCCATCCGCGAGGCCCTTGCCGGCGACGCAGCGCCACCCGAGCCCATCCGCCTCGTGATGGCCGGCTTCAACGGAGAGGCCATGCACACCAAGGAGTGGGGCGTGGCGCACGTTCGCAACCGCAAGCACTTCGCCGAAGGGTTTCGCATCGAGCACTCCGCCGAATACACCGGAGATCTGGGCGCCGCCCTGGCGCCCATGATGCTCGCGGCCACCGCCCTCGCCCTGCGCGATGGAGAGGTACAGGGCCCCGCACTCATCTGGGGGGCATCGGACCAGGGGCAGCGCGGCGCGTTGCGGCTACGGGCTGCCTGACGCCCACCAGGAGACCACCATGGCACAGAAGACATTCGCCAACTGCCGAGGGATCGCACACAAGGGAAGCGGGGGGATGAGCATCGTGTTCCCCGACGTCTGCAAGACCCCGAGTCCGGCCGGCCCCGTGCCCATCCCCTATCCCAACATCGCGCAGGCCTCCGACACATCGGGGGGCCCGTCCACCGTCAAGTGCGATGGCAAGATGCCGATGGTCAAGGGTGCGACCTACAGCAAGTCGAGCGGCGATGAAGCCGGAACCGTCGGCGGCGTGGTCAGCGGCGTCAACCGAGACGCCGCCGAGTTCATGATGTACTCGTTCGACGTCAAGATGGACGGCAAGAACGCGTGCCGGCTCGGCGACCCACTGTTCCACAACAAGAAGAACATCATGGGCTGAGGAGCCCAGCTCGCTTACAGCGAGCGGTCGCTACGTCAGAGCCAGCTGTTCGAAGTAGATGTCGTCGTAGCCCATCCGGACGATCTGATCGTGAAGCTCGTCGGATATCACGATGTTGATCGGATCCTCAGCGAGCCGAAAGAGGCTCACATCTGCGACTCGCGTCGAATCTATCACCACCGTGTCGATGACGTTGATGCCTTCGCCCAGCGATTCGACTTTGCTCTCTTCCATATCGGCGCACGACACTAGCCCGACGATATTGAGGACTTGGTAGTCCGTGATCGTGACTTCGTTTTCGGGATCCCTGATGATGGCTTCGTAGGTATCGATGTTGTCGACCCCTGCGTTGCGAAGTGCTTCAGCAAAGGAGCGCCGCACGAGCAACGCCGGCGACACGAAGAACGTCGGCATCACGCGTCCATCCTCCGCATCGAGGTCGAACAGGACAGGTGGACTGAACTTCGTGGAGAGCAGCCGGCCAGAGACGAAGCTCTCTTCCCAGTGGGAGGTAAGGTTGACCAGTGCCCCGTCGGGCGGCAGTTTTCTCGTCATCGAATATGGCATGGCAGAAAAACTCCGGGGCCGGAACCCGACTGAGAGCTAGTACATGATACCGCCTTGGTTGGCGTAGGTCGCCGCGCGCTTGGAGACGAAGATGTGCCCACGGTTGATGTCGACCTCGAGGAGGCCGGATGCTCGGTCGACGAACCGGACTACGTTTCGTCGCGCGGGGTACTTGCCATCCTGTTGCTTGCCCTTGCAGTCATCACAAGCCGGGTCCGCGTAGTGAGATACTGAAGAAAGGTGAATGCGATCGAGGTACTGCTTGACGCGAGTCTTGTACCCGACCTCACCGACACCATACCCCTTGGTGCTATGAGGACCTTGGTGCAACTGCATCCCGGCCGCCTCCATCACCTGCTCGGAGAGCTGCTTTCTCGTGGTCGCATCCGCGCTGCTCCACTCCGACAACGCCGAAGAGTAGGGCATGAACTTCCCGTTTAAACCGTGGTCCACGCTGTAGTGGTTATCATGATAGAGCCTCGCCTCGCCGGACGCCGGAGACTTGGTCAGCCAAGACGCGACGGGGTGGGGCTTGAGCTGCTGGTGCGGGATGAGGTGGTGAGCCTGTGACGGCCATGAAATACTCGACAGTCCCGCGACGGTGGTGGGCTTGCCCGGCTCGAGGATCCCGCAGTGGGTCTTCATGTTGTCGCGGAGCGCGGAGGAGTCACCCTCGAGCTTGCACTTCCACTGAACCTCGCTGGGTTTGTATTCGCACTTGGCATCCTTGGCCATCATGGAAACGAGAGTCGCTATACCTTCACCGAGTTCGGGCATCGTATTTCCTGTCGTGTAGCTGAGGTGCGAAGCGAGCGTCGTCACGGACTTCGCAGCGGTTGGCCGCCGAGGTACCACTCGCCGGCGATGATCTTGGGGCGCGCCTGAGCCAGCGCGTCGCCTTCGTGCAGGCCGCGTTGGACACTGCGCCAGGCGAGTCGGGGCCACGCCGGGCAGCGTAGCCGGTAGCGAATGTCCAGCTCCTCGAGCATCCAGGTGCGGACGTGGAGGGGAATTGCGGCGTGGCCGATGCGTCGCAGCTCGGCCCGGGGCTCGAGTGGCTCGGCGTAGCGCAGACGCGCGGAGTGAGCAGAGAATGCGTGGCGATGCTCGTCGATCCAGGCGGCCCAGATCTCGCGAGACCGGGGCAGTCGGCGCACGAGCAGCCCGGGCTGCGCTTCACCATTGCCGTCGGCGACCGGTTCGGCCTCGGGGTCGTGCTCGATGCCTTCTTCGTGCAGCGGCGCGCCGGTCAGCAGGTAGAGCGCCTGGGTCGCCGCCTCACCACACGTCTCATCCTCGACGTGGCGCATCAGCAGCTCGATGCCATCGACGTGGCCGAACAAGCCCAGTGCCAACAACCGCTCGGGGCTCGGCGTGTCCCCGGCGACGCGCAGCAAGTCGCTGCAGACCGAAGGGCCACCCGCGAGGGCCAAGGGCACGGCCGCCCAGTCCTCGGCGTCGACGACCTGCTGGAGAAACGCGAGGACCTGGCCGGGGGCGAAGCGCAGCGCGGCGATGGCCGCAGCCTGGCGCACGGCGGGGTCGAGCGGTTCTTCGATGAGCGTGTACAGCTCGGGCTGCGCCTCGCGGTATCCCAGCGCGCCGGTCGCCCACGCCACGGCCGCGAGGTCGCCAACCCGGTCCTCCAGCACACCGAGCAACGCCTCGCCGAGCGGCCAGCCGCGTAGTCCGACCACACGCGCCAGTGGGCCGACAGCGTCGTCGGGCAACGACTCGTCTGCGAGCAACGCTTCGACCAGCGCCTCCCATGTGTCGGCCGCATCCCAGGCCAGGGCATCGGCCACGGCACTCGCACGGGCCGGCTCGACCCAGTCGAGGCGATCGACCAACGCGTTGAATTGGTCGGGCTGGTCGGTGCGGCACAAGATCCGCACCGCCGTATGAAGCTCTCCAACGTCACCCTCGACGGCACGGTGCTCGCAATCATCGACGACGAGGTGATCGCCGCGCGCCAGCGCTCGAACGTGGGCGTCGGCCCGAGCTTCGACATCGAGCCACCCCTCGGTGGACAACAGGGCGCCCTGGGTGTGGAGCATGGCGCGACGCTCGTAGAGCCACGAAGCCTCGCGCCAGTGATGGTCGAACACGCTCCGGGCGAAATCGGCGGCGGCCGGAGGCAAGCGCCGTAGGGTCTCGGAGAGCGACATGATCGGCCGGGGCGGGGACGGGCGCGGGTACTACGTGACGGTCAGCACGACCAACTCGCTGCGCCCCTCGACGAAGCGCTGGGCGGCGTCGGTGATTAGCGCCTCTGCCGACAGGCTCGCGCCTCCGGTGACGTCGGTTCCAGGCGTGACGAAGGTATCGGCGGTGGCGGGCTCGGCAACCCAGTCGTCGCTGCCGGCAACATAGGGGGTGAGTCGAACCCGGTACTTCAACACGCTGACGTACAGACCCGCGGTGAGTGTCGCCGGTCGCGTCCATGAGTGGCGACGTCGACCGATGTAGTTGTTGGGAAGGTCGGTGAGCGTGGGGACGGGGATGGGATCGGGGACCGGTGTCGTCGTGGCCGGGAAGAAGGCGTGCACGACCTCCCCCGCGACCTGCGGGGTGGCGGCGTTCCGTCGCTCGATCCACCAGGCGATCGTGCACCGGCCCCGGACGAGCAGGTTCTTGTCGTTGCCGTTCCAGCTTCGGGTGACCTTGCGTGGGATCCAGACGGTGACCCGCGTCTGACCTGTGGTGGGCTCGTCCCAGGAGTGCCCGAAGACCACAGCGCGGTGGTACACCGAGTAGTCGTCATCGTCGGGCTCCGCCAGCGTCACCCGAATGCGTGCCTGATTGGTCGGTTCGTCGACCACGGCCATCGTGCGGGGAATCTCGTGGCCGAGGAAGCCACCGAATGCAGCCGCCTGGAGCGTGGGCTGCATGTGTAGGGGCTCGTCCGCTGGTGCCGTTTCGTCGGCTGGCGCGGGATGCTGAGGCGGATCCAGCTCGGGTGCCGCATGGTCGTCTGCAATGAGCGCGTCCGCGGCGTTGTCTCGCTTGCTCTGCTTGTTGGCGAAGCTCGGACCACGGGTGGAGACCTGCTCGCCATCGCCGGGGTCTCCCCATCCACCGAACGCGCTGTTGATGCTGCGCAGATCACCGAGCGTGGAGCCGGGGCGTTGGACGGTGGCCCCCGCGATTGGACTGACCGTCGTGCAGCCGACCGACAGCCCGTTGGTCGTCCAGGTGGAGTTGCCTTGGTGGGCCTGGACGCCGTCCTTGTAGCTTCCCTGGCCGACCGAATAGGGATTGGTGGGGGCGGGTCCTCCTGGATTGCGCAGCGCAATCCGGCCGTCGGTCACCCCTTCGTCCTGGATCTGAATCCGGTCCGCGCTCTTCGCCTCCCCGTGGGGATTGGGGCGAACGAATCCCTTGTAGTCGCGGCCGTGTGGGGTTGCGACCGCGCCGATCCCATCGGCGTTCGGGGCGTTGGTCGCCTCGATGGTCCCTTGTCCGAGAAAGGTGACGTGGCCGTCGTCCTGTTGGCCTCGCCAGACCTTGATCCAACAATCCCGCGCCGAGCGTTGCCCCGACTGGTCGAGCAATCGATCGGTGTAGATCCCACGCTCGAACTCACCGCGCAGGTCTTCGTCGGACTTGGGCACGCCCGCCACGAAGATGCGATACGGGTCGCCTTCGAGCACGATCGTCGCCTCGGAGGTGATCTCCGTTCCGCTCGAGTCCTTCACCGTCAGGCGGCTGCGATAGGTGGCGGCTGCCACGAACACCGGGTTGGCGTCGCTGTTGCGGCCGTCCCAGCACCACCCGTGGCGGCCCGCCGCGATCGAGGCGGCCGAGTTTTCGCTGTCGTAGCGGGCGGCGGAATAGGACGGGTGCTCTCTCACCACGGTGTCTTGTGCATCGACGATCTCCCACTTCGCGTAGCACGTGACGCCAGCCGGCACCACGAGCTCGACGGTGGTGATCGCTCGCTCGACGAAGCACAGATGGAGGCTGGCCTTGGCCACCAGCGCATCGTCGTCGTCGATGTGCTCGGCCACCCGGCGGTCGTCCTGCGTCGGCCCCTGGTACGGGGTGGTCGGCGCGTCGGTGTGAAACTCCTGCCACAGGTGACTGTCGACGGAGAGGACGGGAGCAACGAGAACGTTGACGTCTTCACCCGGGGCCACTTGGTTGGCGGGCCCAGCTTGCGGCTGCGGTGCGTCGCTCATGCTCTTTCAGCACCCATGCGCCTCGAGCAGTGCCTGCTGCGTCTTTGGGCCACATATCCCATCCACTTTCAGCGAGGAGGCGTTGGCTTGAAAGCGGCGAATGGCGGCTTTGGTGCGCCGCCCGGTCTTCCCGTCGATGGCACCGGGATCGTAGGCCAAGTTCTTCAGTCGGCCCTGGATTCCGGAGACGCCTTCGTCGTCCGTGTCCTCGATGGGGTTGAGAGCCGCGATGTGCAGATGCCACACGTGCGTGCCCACCGTGAGGGTGGCTCGCTCGGCGAGCGCCGGGATCATCTCCTTGAGCCGACCGTCACCGTCGGTCGTGCCTTCGTAGACCTTCGAGCCCACCTCCAGGCGATACTCCGCGTTGGACAGCCGAGTGCGCTGTGGGGTCTCGGCGGCCAGATGCAAAGTACGCTTGGGCGTCGTGACTCGGATGCGGTGTTGGCTGTTGGTGGACAGCTGGACCGAGTCTTGCTGCAGCTCGGGGATGAACACTTCATCGCCCGGAAACACGAGGTTGGGGTTGGGGCGGCGAGACCGGAGCGCCTCGTTGTCGGGATGGTCGTAGATGGCCTCCCAGCTCGCGAAGCCGTACTTCTTGGCGATCGAGGACAGGCACTCTCCCTGCCGTATCGTGTGGATGGTCATCGAGAGATCCTGGTGCGACCTGGCGCCCGCGGGTGCAGCATGCCACCGATTCCACGCGCGCTCGAAACGAACACCGAGCCTGTAGCGATGGTAGGGCCGGCGCTCGAGGCCCGTCAATTGTAGAGACCGATGCCGAAGTCGCACGACACGAATGTGACACTTCAACCGGGGCGCACGAGAGTAGGGGCGTGTAGTGACATGTCGCAGTGGCGTGGTCGACGCGACCGCGGCCCCTTCGATTTCCGAGCGGAGCGTGATGGTGCCGGTGACCCTCGCCGCGGTTGCGCGTCCTCGCTACAATGCGCTCGTGTTCGATCCCATCCGCTTCACGCTCGAGGGTGCGCAGTATGTCCTCGTCACCGGGGAGTCGCTGGAGGATCGACCACGAGATTTTCTCCCCGTGAACCCTTGGGAAGCGCGCAGGGCGGTCCGCCGTGCTCTCGAGTCGCCGGACGCCCGGGGGCGGCTACGCCAGGGACTGAACGCGGGGTTCGGGGCCGGCGCTTGGGAAGATCGAGGCGGGTTCTCCCGCCGGGTTTCGGCCCTGCTCGGGATGGAACCCGAGCGACTGGTGCTCTTGCGGCGACCCAGCGCTCTGCGTGCGACGATCCTGACCGAGGACCCCGCCGAAGAAGCGGGTGATGAAGAGGCGCTCCAACAAGAGCAGGATGTCGCGTGGTTCGAGGTGATGGTGGTCGACGACGACGACGAACCATGCCCCAACGTCGGATACGAGATCGAGCTGAGCGATGGCCGTGTCCGTCGGGGTCGAACCAACGACGCCGGGGTCATCCGCTACGAGAGGATTCCAGACGGACAGTGCACGCTCAAGCTCGTCGAACTCGACACCGAGGCCTGGAGCGTGGTCTGAGGCGCCCCCGCCGGGCTCAGTGCGTGCCCAGCACGTACGCCCAGCCCGCGATTCGTCCCTCGCCGAACAGCGTCGATGATGAGGCGCCGGCCTGCTGCGCGATCTCGATCGAGCGCAGTGTAGATCGGCTTGAGATCCTTCGCTACCGATTTTCGATCCTTGAAGGACACGAACCGCGTCGAGTTGCGGAGCATGTGCACGATGCATGTCTGTACCGTCGTCTTCGGGAACACGCTCTCGAGCGCTTGCGGGAATCCCTTGAGTCCATCTACGCAGGCGATGAGGATGTCTTCGACGCC